>NZ_JBEZVL010000001.1:0-63370 GCF_040636975.1 Streptomyces sp. NPDC032198
AATCCACCCCGAAGGGCTTCATCGTTCGACTTGCATGTGTTAAGCACGCCGCCAGCGTTCGTCCTGAGCCAGGATCAAACTCTCCGTGAATGTTTTCCCGTAATCGGGACTACATCCGCGTTGAGCGGAACCAGGAAGAGGAATAATCTTCCGGTTCACAGCGTCCTCGCTGATGTTTTCTTCAAAGGAACCTCGCCACCAGAACAATGTTCCAGTAGACGGGGTATCAACATATCTGGCGTTGACTTTTGGCACACTGTTGAGTTCTCAAGGAACGGACGCTTCCTTTGTACTCACCCTCTCGGGCTTTCCTCCGGGCGCTTCCCTTCGGTATTTCGTGTTTCCAACTCTACCAGATCCGTTTTCCGTTCCGTTCCCGGTTCGGATTTCATTTCCAATGGCCGTTGGAGGGCCTTTGCCTTTCGGCGTGTTCACTACGTTAGCGGATTCCCTCTGCAACTCATAATCGAGTTCCGCGAGTTCGAATTCCGGCATGCGAGCATGCGAAATGCGCCCCCGCTGAGGGGAAGTCGTAGGTAGTGGTTGGCCGCTTCCAGCTGTCGGCAGATTGCCGTCACCGGGTCAAGCGGCTCGGACTACATTACGGTCCGCCCAGGGCAGCGTCAAGTTCGGCGGCGTCGGGGCGTATGGGCCCGATAAGGGCTCACCGTCGGGTCGTTGGGGGTCCAGAAGCGCCAGGGGTGGACGGCGCCCTCGCCGCCGACTCCCGTGCGCGGGCCGCTGCTGACCTGGTCGGGGCTGATGGGAGTACCCGTAAGGAGGGTGAGGGGCTCGTCCCCGCCCGTGCAGAGGTCGGCGCCGTTCAGGCCGCGGTCCACGTCGAGGGCCGTGGCCAGGCGGGCAGGGCCTTTGGCCAGTTCCTTGTCGTTGCGGGCCGAGAGTCGGCGTTTGCGGGCGATCTCGGCGCCGGTGATGATCTCGCCCGCCCGCAGCAGGACTCCGCTCGCCGTGCCTTCCGGGCCGCACACCACGTTCAGGCAGTGCCACATGCCGTAGGTGAAGTAGACGTACGCGTATCCGGGCGGACCGAACATCACGCTGTTGCGGGCGGTGCGGCCGCGATAGGCGTGTGATCCCGGGTCGGCCTCGCCCGCGTAGGCCTCGACCTCTGTAAGGCGGAGCTCGATCGGACCGTCGGGCGAGGTGCGTACGAGCACACGGCCCAGCAGATCAGGGGCGACTTCGAGGACAGGGCGCTCGAAGAAGTCATGGCTGAGGGGCGTACGGTCAGGGCCTTCGATCATGGCGTCCGAGCGTACTGGAGACGGTCCGGACCGGTGGGGTGGTCACCTGCCGGACGGATTGCCAGGGTGAGGACGCGGAACCGGACGTGGGTTCACCGCGTTTGTATGGATCAAGGATTCAAGTCGAGTCGAACCACAGGCGGGGCCTGGGGAGGAGAGTCATGGGGTTCAAGAAGCTGCTTGCGAGCCTGGGGGCCGGCGGTGCGTCGGTGGAGACGGTGCTGACCGAGGTCAACGTCGTACCGGGTGGTGTCGTCCAGGGTGAGGTGCGGATCCAGGGCGGGTCCGTGGACCAGGAGATCGAGGGCCTGTCCGTCGGTCTGCAGGCGCGGGTCGAGGTCGAGGGCAACGACCAGGAGACGAAGCAGGACATCGAGTTCACCAAGCTGCGGCTCGGTGGGGCCTTCACGCTGCAGGCGGGCCAGGTGCACGCGGTGCCGTTCGGGCTCGAGATCCCCTGGGAGACGCCGGTCACCTCCATCGACGGGCAGCAGCTGCGCGGGATGAACATCGGGGTGACCACGGAGCTCGAGATCGCGCGGGCCGTGGACTCCGGTGACCTGGACCCGATCAACGTGCACCCGCTGCCGGCGCAGCAGGCCATCCTGGACGCCTTCATCCAGCTGGGCTTCCGCTTCAAGAGCGCGGACATGGAGCGCGGTCACATCCGCGGCACGCGGCAGAAGCTGCCGTTCTACCAGGAGATCGAGTTCTTCCCGCCGCAGCAGTACCGCGGGCTCAACCAGGTCGAGCTGAGCTTCGTGGCCGACGACCGGGAGATGGACGTCATCCTGGAGATGGACAAGAAGCCGGGCCTCTTCAGTGAGGGCAGCGACTCGTTCCGGTCGTTCAAGGTGGGGCTGAACGACTTCCAGGGCACGGACTGGGCGGCGTACCTCAATGAGTGGCTGTCCCAGGTCGGCAGCAAGCGCAACTGGTTCTAGGCTCGGGAGAGCAGAGCTGTAGAGCTGCCACCGAGCAGGAACCAACCAGGAGGTGCCGACGTGACCGAGCTCAAGAGGCCGCCGCTTCCCCATGACTTCCATCCGCCCGTGCCGTCGTTCACGGTCGTGAGCGAGGACTTCGAGCCGGGTGCGGTCCTTAAGGACGCTCAGGTCCATGCGGCCGGGAACACCTCACCGCACCTGCGGTGGGAAGGCTTTCCGCCGGAGACCAAGAGCTTCGCCGTGACGTGCTTCGACCCGGACGCGCCCACGGGCAGCGGGTTCTGGCACTGGTCCGTCATCGACATCCCGGTGTCGGTGACCGAACTGCCCACCGGTGCGGGCAGCGGCAAGTTCGAGGGGCTGCCCGAGGGTGCCGTGCAGGTGCGCAACGACTACGGGACGAAGGAGTTCGGCGGTGCCGCGCCGCCGCCCGGTGACCCGGCGCACCGTTATGTGTTCACCGTGTACGCGGTGGACACGGAGAAGCTGGGTCCTGACTCCGATGCTTCGCCCGCCGTCATCGGATTCAATCTCCGGTTCCACACGCTCGGGCGCGCGCAGGTGCTCGCCGAGTACGCGGCTCCCGCGGGTAGCTGAGCGTTCACTGAACGTTTGCCCGCCCCTGGTCATGGAAGTGATCAGGGGCGGGCATTTTTTATTGCGTTGTCCATCTCGGCGTGCCCGGCCAGAGTTGATCCCAGCCCGCCAGGGGGTGGGTCGGTGTGCATACGGGAGGTGGGCGAAATGCGGGACACGCTGGTGCTGAACGCGAGCTTCGAGCCCCTGTCGACGGTGACGCTCAACCGTGCCGTCGTGCTGGTCCTCAACGACAAGGCCGTCGTTGAGCAGGCCCACCCCGGACTCCGTGTGCGTGCGGCGGCGGTCGAGATACCGGTGCCGCGGGTGATCAGGCTCTGCAGGTATGTACGGGTGCCCTTCCGAAGACAGGCTCCGTGGTCGCGGAGGGGTGTTCTCGTGCGGGACCAGCACAGGTGCGCGTACTGCGGGAGGCGGGCGACGACCGTGGACCACGTGGTGCCGCGGGCGCAGGGCGGCAGGGACTCGTGGCTGAACACGGTCGCTTCGTGCGCGATGGACAATCACCGCAAGGCGGACCGTACGCCGGAGGAGGCCGGGATGCCGTTGCTGCGGCAGCCGTTCGAGCCGACGCCCGCGGACGCGATGTTGCTGGCGCTCGGCCGGGAGGAATGGGCGGCCCTGCCGGAGTGGTTGGCGACGCCGGCCGCTTAGCCGCTGAGCGCGCGGTTCCCCGCGCCCCTGGGGGGCGCGGGTTTCTCGCGTCAGTCGTCAGTCGATCGGGGGCTGCTCGCGGCGCTCCTTGGGGGCGCTGCCCGAACCGCCGCCCATGGGGTTGAAGTTGCCGAGCGCGCCGCCGAGGCCCTTGAGGGCGTCGCCGATCTCGCTGGGCACGATCCAGAGCTTGTTCGCGTCGCCCTCGGCGATCTTCGGGAGCATCTGGAGGTACTGGTACGAGAGGAGCTTCTGGTCCGGGTCTCCGGCGTGGATGGACTCGAAGACCGTGCGGATCGCCTGGGCCTCGCCCTCGGCGCGCAGGGCCGCGGCCTTGGCCTCACCTTCGGCGCGCAGGATCGCGGACTGCTTCTCGCCCTCGGCGCGCAGGATCTCCGACTGCCGTACACCTTCGGCCTGGAGGATCGCGGCGCGCTTGTCGCGGTCGGCGCGCATCTGCTTCTCCATCGAGTCCTGGATGGAGGTCGGCGGCTCGATCGCCTTGAGCTCGACGCGGTTGACGCGGATGCCCCACTTGCCGGTGGCCTCGTCGAGGACGCCGCGCAGCGCGGCGTTGATCTCCTCGCGGGAGGTCAGGGTCCGCTCCAGGTCCATGCCACCGATGATGTTGCGCAGGGTGGTGACGGTGAGCTGCTCGATCGCCTGGATGTAGCTGGCGACTTCGTACGTCGCGGCGCGGGCGTCGGTCACCTGGTAGTAGATGACGGTGTCGATGTTCACCACGAGGTTGTCCTGGGTGATCACCGGCTGGGGCGGGAACGGGACGACCTGTTCACGGAGGTCGATGCGGTTGCGGATCGAGTCGATGAACGGGACGACGATGTTCAGGCCCGCGTTCAGTGTGCGGGTGTAGCGGCCGAAGCGTTCGACGATCGCCGCGCTGGCCTGTGGGATCACCTGGATCGTCTTGATCAGGGCGATGAAGACCAGCACCACCAGAATGATCAGGACGATGATGATTGGCTGCATCGTTGTTCCCCGTACCCCTCTTGCCTCAGTGTTCCCGGAAGATCCGCAGAGCCAGAACGCGGTCGGCGAAGATCTTGCTCGTCGAGTCTGACAGACCGCCGCACAGCCCGTGGTGCATTCACATGACGATGGCGGTCGCTCCGTCGATCTCGACCACATCCACCTCGCGCCCCGCCTCGTAGCTCTGGTCGGTGTCGAGCGCGCGGGCCGACCAGATCTCGCCGGCGAGCTTGATCCGGCCGCCGGAGGCGTCGACCCGTTCCAGGACGACGGCTGTCCTGCCCTTGAGCGCCTCGACTCCCGAGACCAGTTCGGGGCGTTGGGCGCGCTGTCTCGCCGCCACCGGGCGGACGACCGCGATGAGCGCGACCGACACCGCGGCGAAGACGACGACTTGGAGCACCGAGTCGCCGCCGAGGCCCGCGGTCACGGCGCCCGCCACGGCCCCCACGGAGAGCATGCCGAGCTCCGGCATGGCGGTCAGTACGAGCGGGATTCCGAGCGCGGCGGCGCCGATCAGCCACCACACCCATGCGTCGATGTCCACACGGTCATGGTAGGACCGCGGGACCGTCCCGCACAGGGCACGTGATCTACCGGCGGGCGCGGAACCGGCCGTTCGCGCCGGTGTCAGCCGAGCGGGAGGCCCTGCGCGCTCCAGCGCTCGCCGCGCTCCTCGACCACCAGGGGCAGTCCGAAGCAGAGGGAGAGGTTGCGGGAGGTCAGTTCGAGCTCCAGCGGGCCCGCGGCCATGATCTTGCCCTGGCGGATCATGAGGACGTGGGTGAAGCCGGGGGCGATCTCCTCGACGTGGTGCGTGACCATGATCATCGAGGGGGCGATCGGGTCGCGGGCGAGGCGGCCGAGGCGGCGTACGAGGTCTTCGCGGCCGCCGAGGTCAAGGCCCGCGGCGGGCTCGTCCAGGAGGAGCAGCTCGGGGTCGGTCATCAGGGCGCGCGCGATCAGGGTGCGCTTGCGCTCTCCCTCGGAGAGGGTGCCGAACTTGCGGTCCAGGTAGTCGGTCATGCCGAGGCGGTCGAGGAAGGCGCGGGCGCGCTGCTCGTCGACGTCCTCGTAGTCCTCGTGCCAGCCGGCGGTCATGCCGTACGCGGCCGTGAGCACCGTCTGGAGAACCGTCTGACCCTTGGGCAGCTTCTCGGCCATGGCGATGCCGGCGACGCCGATGCGCGGGCGCAGTTCGAAGACGTCGGTGCCGGGCCTGCCGAGGGTCTCGCCGAGGATGGTGGCGGTTCCGGTGCTCGGGTAGAGGTAGCTGGACGCGACGTTCAGGAGGGTGGTCTTTCCCGCGCCGTTCGGTCCGAGGATGACCCAGCGCTCACCCTCCTTGACCGACCAGGAGACCTGGTCCACCAGAGCCCGGCCCTCGCGGACCACGGATACGTCCTCCAGCTCCAGTACATCGCTCATGAGCGCGTTGTCTCCCATTGCAGTCTCGGCTGTCGCTTGCGCCTGTGGACGCAGTCCCCTGGGAGAAAACCTACGCCACCGGCCGAGCGCTCCAGTCCTTAGCCCGGTCCTTAGGCTGTACGCATGCTCTCGGAACCACGCTCAGGACGCTTGGCAGCATGGGGAAATGCCCTTCTTGCCGGACTTGTCTCGCCGGATGACGCGGTGCTCGCGATGGTCGGCGACGACGCCGTGCACCGCGTCGAAGGTCTCCCGGGCGAGTCGGGGCCCGTCGGTCTCACGCTCGCCCTCGGGCGATTGCGCACGCTCGGGGTGACCGGGCTGCGGGTCGCGCTGCCCGCGCCGGGACATCCGCTCGGTCTGAGCGGGCCGCCCGCCTTCAACGCACGGGCCCTGGACGCGGAGGAGGCGGTCGTCGCCCACGGAGCGCCGTACGGCCTGGTGCCCGAGGTGTCCGAGGCGGGGCCCGCCGGTGATGTGCACGTGGAGGTCCTCTGGCACTGCCTGCCCGTACGGGAGGCGCCGCCCGCCGATGTGCCCTCGCTGGGCGAGGCGGAGCGCGAGCTTGCCGAGGCGCTGCGGGATGCGACGGAGGTGCTGTCGCGGCTCGACGTCGCGGGCTCGGGTCCGGTCGCCGAGGCAGCGGTGGACGCGTACCGGGCGCGGGCCGAGCGGGGGCGCGAGGCTCTGGCGCCCGGATACCCGCCGCGTGCCGTACGGGTGTTGGAGCTGGCCCAGCGGGTCGGCCTGCTGATCTCGGTGGCGTACGAGAACGGCCATGGCGGGGCCGTGAGCGCCTCGGAGATGGCCGCGCGGGGTGCGGCGCTGCGGCCGGTGGAACGGACGGCCCGGCGGGCGCAGGTGGCCGCGTACAACGCTTACGTGGAGGAGCGGGAGCGGTAGCCCTGGGGGCGCCTGAGCAGTCCCGGGGCGCCCGACGGCTGCCGCTTCGCGGCCGGGGGCACTTTGTTTGACTGCGGGTGCGTCGTGGCTTGTCGCGCAGTTCCCCGCGCCCCTCACGGGGCACGGCAGACCGGCCCCCCGGGAAGCACCCGGGAGGCCGGTAGTCACTGCTGCGCCTGGGGTGTGACTCAGGCGTTGAGGCCGTTGTTCGCGAAGGCCGGGTTGAGGGCACCGATGACGGACACGGTGTTGCCCACGGCGTTCACGGGGATGTGCACCGGCGCCTGGACGAGGTTGCCCGAGCCGACGCCCGGCGACTTCACGGCCTTGCCGTCCGCGTGCGCACCGTCCGTGGCGGAGGCGAGACCGGCACCGGCGACGACGAGGCCACCCGCCACCATCGTGACAGCAGCGGCCTTCTTCAGGTTCTTCACTTCTGGATCCTCCTAGCGATCGCCGCGGCCAGCCGCCGCAGCGTGCACTGGAGAACGGCCCGGCGGCGCGCAGGTTGCGCCAAACGGGGGACATTGACACGACGGTATGAATCTCAGCCCGGAACACGACGTTCTGGTCCGCCGGTTGACGGAGTGTGCAGAAACGCTAATCAGCCGGTCACACCATGTCGTACGGCCCACAGGGCGGCCTGGGTGCGATCGGCGAGGTCCAGCTTCATCAGGATGTTCGAGACGTGGGTCTTGACGGTCTTCTCGGAGAGCACGAGGGCGCGCGCGATCTCGCGGTTCGAGCGGCCGTCGGCAATGAGCCCCAGGACCTCGCGCTCCCGCTCCGTGAGCGAACCGCCCCTCCCCTGGCCGGTGTTGACCTCCTGGGAGAGCAGCGCCCCGGCCACCTCGGGCTGAAGCAGCACATGGCCCGCGTGCACGGAGCGGATGGCGCCCGCCAGGGCGTCCGGGTCCACGTCCTTGTAGACATACCCGGCGGCGCCCGCGCGCAGGGCCGGGACGACCGTGCGCTGTTCGGTGAAGCTGGTGACGATGAGCACGCGCGCGGGGTTGGCCAGTTCGCGGAGCTTGCGCAGCGCCTCGACCCCGTCCATGCCCGGCATCTTGACGTCCATGAGGACCACGTCGGGCTTCAGCTTCTCGGCCTGCTCGACCCCTTCGGCGCCGTCCGACGCCTCGCCCACGACCTCGATGTCGTCCTGCACCTCGAGGAACGTGCGCAGGCCGCGGCGGACCACCTGGTGGTCGTCGACCAGCAGCACCCGGATCCCCGTCTTCGGATGGAACACAGCGTCAGCCACCGGGAACCTCCATCTCGATCGTCGTGCCCTTTCCGGGCTCCGATTCCACGGTCAGCCGTCCGCCGACCCCGCCGGCCCTGTCCCGCATGGAGACCAGGCCCAAGTGCCGCCCCGCGCGCCGGATCACGCGCGGGTCGAAGCCGCTGCCGTCGTCCGAGACGCGCAGCACCGCTCCGGCTCCGCACCGCGCCAGGGTCACGCGGACGTGCTCGGCGCCGGAGTGGCGCAAGGCATTGTGCAGCGCTTCCTGGGCGACGCGCAGCATCGCTTCCTCCTGGGCCGCGGGCAGGGCGCGGACCGCGTGGCTCTCGAAGGTGACTTCGGCGGAGTGCGCGCGGTCCAGGACCTGCGTGTGCGTGCGCAAGGTGGCCACCAGGCCGTCCTCGTCCAGGGCCGCGGGGCGCAACTCCACGACGGCGGCGCGCAGTTCGTCCGCCGCCTCGGCCGCGAGCACGGCCACCTGCTGGAGTTCGCCCTTGGCGCGCGTGGGATCGCGGTCCACCAGGGCGGCCGCGGCCTGGGCCGTCAGGCGCAGCGAGAACAGCTTCTGGCTCACGGCGTCATGCAGTTCGTGGGCAAGGCGCGAGCGCTCCTCGGCGATGGTCAGCTCGCGGCTGCGTTCGTAGAGGCGGGCGTTCGTGAGGGCGATCGCGGCGTGCTGGGCGAGGATCGACAGCAGCTCTTCGTCGTCGGCGGTGAAGCCGCAACCGCCTTCGGGCTTCGGGCAGTTCTTGTTGGCGAGGAAGAGCGCGCCGAGCGTCTCGTCCCCGTACCTGATCGGCAGGCCGAGGAAGTCGGACATGTCCGGGTGGGCGGACGGCCAGCCCTCGAAACGCGGGTCCTTGCGCACGTCGGCGAGGCGCTCGGGCTCGGCCTTGTGCAGCATCGCGGCGAGGATGCCGTGCTGGCGGGGCAGCGGGCCGATGGCACGCCACTGCTCCTCGCTCACACCGTCGACGACGAACTGGGCGAACCCACCGTGGTCGTCCGGAACGCCGAGCGCCGCATACTCCGCGTCGAGCAGCTCACGGGCCGAGGCGACGATCGTCTTGAGGACGTCACGCACCTCCAGCTGCCTGCTCATGGCGAGAAGCGCGGAACTCACCGCGTTCAGGCCGGACCGGGGACCTTGACTCATGGCCTCACCGTACCGGCGGGGTGTGACAGTGCGTATCGGACCTGTGTCGGCCACCGCCTAGGGCCGTGGGCGTAGGCCGAAGGGCCCTGAGCCGTTGCGGCCCGCGCACGAGGCGCCGGGGGCGGGTGCGTTCCTACCGTGGGGTCATCCGCTGGCGAAGCGGCTGCCAGGGCGACCCGAGGGGACGGATGTCATGCCGGTAGCGATCATCACGGGGGCTTCGAAAGGGCTGGGGCGCGCGCTGGGGGCGGCGCTCGCCGAGCGGGGCTGGGATCTGGTGCTCGACGCGAGAACGGCCGACGCGCTGAAGGAGTCCGCACGGGAGCTGACAGGGCGGGGCGCGCGCGTGGAGGCCGTCGCCGGGGATGTGACGGAGGCCGGGCACCGGGCGGCGCTGGTGGCCGCGGCGCGCGATCTCGGCGGTCTCGATCTGCTGGTGAACAACGCGAGCGCGCTGGGCGCGGAGCCTCTCGTACGGCTCGACGAGCTCGCGCTCGACGGGCTGCGGCAGGCGCTGGAGACCAATGTGGTGGCGGCTCTGGGTCTGATCCGCGAGGCACTGCCCCTGTTGCGCGCCTCGGGGGCGGGCACGGTGATCGACGTCAGCTCCGACGCGGCCGTCGAGGCGTACGAGACGTGGGGCGGGTACGGGGCGTCCAAGGCCGCCCTCGATCAGCTCTCGGCGGTCCTCGCCGTGGAGGAACCGGGGATCAGGGTGTGGGCGGTCGATCCCGGTGACATGCGGACCGGCCTCTATGAGGCGGCCGTCCCGGACGACGACGGCTCGGGGCGGCCGGATCCGGGGACGGTGGTGCCCGCCTTCCTGCGGCTGCTCGACGAGGGGCCGGCCAGCGGGCGGTATGTGGCGGCTTCCCTGCTGGATGCGGCTTCCGTTCCGCTGGACGCCCGATGACGCTGGCCGTGCGGGTGCCCGATGAGCTGGCGGCGCGCGTCCCCGCCGAGCAGCGCGGCCCCGGGCTCGGCAGGGACGCGGTGCGGCTGCTCGTGTCGCACGGGACGGCGGTCTCGCACCACGCCTTCGCCGACCTGCTCACGCTGCTGCGGGCCGGGGACCTGCTGATCGTGAACACCTCGCAGACGCTGCCCGCCGCGGTCGACGGAATCGCCGGGCACGCGCGCGTGGTGGTGCATTTCTCGACGCGGGGTGACGACGGGCGGTGGGCCGTCGAGTTGCGGGACCCGGACGGCAGGGGCACCACGCGCGCGCGAGCGGGCGGGCCCGCGGATTCAGTCGTGCGGCTCCCCGGAGACGTACGCCTCGTCCTGGAGGAGCCACTGGCCCCCGGGAGCGGGCGGTTGTGGTGGGCCCGGGTGCCGGCCGACGTTCCGGCGCTGCTGCGGCGGCACGGGCGCCCCATCCGTTACTCCTATACAGAGAGGGACCAGCCGCTCTCCGCCCACCAGACCGTGTTCGCGCTGCCGTCGGCCGACGAGGCGGGCAGTGCGGAGATGCCGAGTGCGGCGCGGCCGTTCACCGCGGGCCTGGTGGCACGCCTGGTGAGCCAGGGGGTGCAGTTCGCGCCGGTCATCCTGCATACGGGGGTGGCATCACCCGAGGCGCACGAGCCGCCGTATCCCGAGCTCTTCGCGGTACCCGAGGCGTCGGCGCGGCTGATCAATGCCGCACGGGCGGGCGGCGGACGGGTCATCGCGGTCGGTACGACGGCCGTGCGGGCCGTCGAGTCGGCCGCGGGCCCCGACGGGGTGGTCCGGGCGGCAGCGGGCCGTACGGAGCTCGTGGTGACGCCGGAGCGGGGCGTGCGCGTGGTGGACGGGCTGCTCACGGGGCTGCACGAGCCGCAGGCCTCACATCTGCTGATGCTGGAGGCGGTCGCGGGCCGGGCCGCCGTGGACCGGGGTTATACGGAGGCGGTACGCCGTCTCTACCTCTGGCACGAGTTCGGCGACACGCATCTCCTACTTCCGGAGGAGTTTGCTCACGCAGAGAATTGCGGTGGCAACTGCCGGTGAGGTTGTTACGTGGTCGATGTGAGCCCGCGCATAGGACGTGCATCACGTACGAAGGCCCCTAGTGGATAAGAAAGTCCTTTATGGGCATGGGATGCGTCGCCGTCGGAGCATGTGGCGCGCCCCCTGATCCACTACCCGGCATCGTATGTCACACCTTTGCCTCAGAATTTTGCGGCCGCTAAGAATTGCACCCGTCGCTCGGCGCCGCGGTCTCGCACCGCGGCGTTTGTGCCGGATATGCACATGTCCCCGCCGGCCAGAGCGACCTCCGCGATTTCGAAGAGGTCCATCCGCATGTCCAAGCACAGCACCCCTGGTCATAGTCGCCCCGCGCCGACCAAGACCCAGAAGTTCTCGATCGCCGGTGTCGCCACGCTCGGTGCCGCCGCCCTCGCGTTCTCCCTCGTGCCGGGCAGCGCCGATGCAGGAACCGAGACCCAGAGCCTGGAGGCCGCCCCGGTGGCCTTCAAGCAGAACGTGGACGCCCAGCAGGCCGTCCACGCCGGTGTCATCAAGCAGCGGGACACCGCCGACAAGCAGGCCAAGGCCGCCAAGGACGCAGCCGCCGCGAAGGCTAAGGCCGAGGCCGACGCCGCCGCGAAGAAGCGGGCCGACGAGGAGGCCGCGGCCAAGAAGAAGGCCGAGGACGAGCGCAAGGCCAAGGAAGCCGCGAGCCGTGCCGCCGCGCGCAAGCCGGTCTACGCCAACAACCTCGACGGCTGGATCCGCCAGTCCCTGGACATCATGAAGTCCAAGGGCATCCCCGGCTCCTACGAGGGCCTGCACCGCAACATCATCCGTGAGTCCGCGGGCGACCCGAACGCCAAGAACGGCTGGGACATCAACGCCATCAACGGCACCCCGTCCGTGGGCCTGCTCCAGGTCATCCAGCCGACGTTCAACGCGTACCACGTCGAGGGCACGTCCACGAACATCTACGACCCGGTCGCCAACATCACGGCCGCGGCCAACTACGCGGCCGACCGCTACGGCTCGATGGACAACGTGAACAGCGCCTACTGAGCCTGATCTCCTGATCAACGGACCTCTTCACCGAGGCTCTCCAGACGCCGAAGGGCGGCACCCCGCACGGGGTGCCGCCCTTCTCGTCGTGCTCAGCCGGTGGTGCCGGCCCGCTTACTTGCGCATGACCTCCGGCTCGTGACGGCGAAGCAGCCGTGCGACCGCGAAGCCGCAGGCGACACCGATCAGGAGCAGGATCGTGATGTTCATGCCCCACTGCCCGGCCGAGTGCTCCCACAGCGGGTCGAGGTCGCCCGGCTTCTTCGGGTCCCACGGCGGCATGAGGTGCGCGAGGTCCAGCGTGGAGCCCGCACCGGCGATGGCCCAGCGCGACGGCATCAGCCAGGCGAACTGCTCCAGGCCCGGCGAGCCGTAGACCTGGAAGAGCACGCCGGTGAAGACGACCTGGACGATCGCGAACATCACCAGGAGCGGCATGGTCTTCTCGGCGGTCTTCACCAGCGAGGAGATGACCAGGCCGAACATCATCGAGGTGAAGCCCAGGGCGATGATGACCAGGCAGATCTCGACGGCCGGAGGCATGATCAGGCCCTCTGCCGGGAGATCACGCGTGGCGAAGCCGATGCCGCAGATGATGACGCCCTGGAAGGCCGTGATCAGGCCGAGGACGATGACCTTGGACATCAGGTACGCCGAGCGGGAGAGGCCGGTGGCCCGCTCCCGTTCGTAGATGACCCGTTCCTTGATCAGCTCACGTACGGAGTTGGCCGCGCCCGAGAAGCACATGCCGACCGCGAGGATCAGCATGATCGTGCCCGCGTCGCCGTTGAACTTGACCGGCGGCTTGGGCGGGCCGAGCCCGAAGTCGGCCGGGATGACGACGCTGACGATGCCGAGGACCGCGGGCAGGATCACCATCAGGCCGAGGAAGCCCTTGTCGGAGGCGATCACCGAGGTGTAGCGGCGGATCAGGGTCCACAGCTGCGAGCCCCAGCCCTGCGGCTTGGGCGGCCTGATCGCCTGCGGCGGCGGCATGTGGACCGACTGTGCGGCCACTGCGTCGATGTCGGCGGCGTACATCTGGTAGTGCTGCGAGCCCTTCCAGCGGCCCGCCCAGTCGTAGTCGCGGTAGTTCTCGAACGCCGAGAAGACGTCCGCCCACGTCTGGTAGCCGAAGAAGTTGAGCGCTTCCTCCGGCGGACCGAAGTACGCGACCGAACCGCCCGGCGCCATCACCAGGAGCTTGTCGCAGATCGCCAGCTCGGCGACCGAGTGCGTGACGACCAGGACCGTACGGCCGTCGTCGGCGAGGCCGCGCAGGAGCTGCATGACGTCGCGGTCCATGCCCGGGTCGAGGCCCGAGGTGGGCTCGTCCAGGAAGATCAGCGACGGCTTGGTGAGGAGCTCGAGGGCCACCGAGACGCGCTTGCGCTGGCCACCGGAGAGGGAGGTGACCTTCTTCTCCTTGTGGATGTCCAGCTTCAGCTCCCGCAGGACCTCGTCTATGCGCTGCTCGCGCTCCTGCTCGCTGGTGTCCGAGGGGAAGCGGAGCTTGGCCGCGTACTTGAGGGCCTTCTTGACGGTCAGTTCCTTGTGCAGGATGTCGTCCTGCGGGACCAGACCGATGCGCTGGCGCAGCTCGGCGAACTGCTTGTAGAGGTTCCGGTTGTCGTAGAGGACGTCACCCTTGTTGGCGGGCCGGTAGCCGGTGAGCGCCTTGAGCAGGGTGGACTTTCCGGAGCCCGAGGGGCCGATGACCGCGATGAGCGACTTCTCCGGGACGCCGAAGGAGACGTCCTTGAGGATGTCCTTGCCGCCGTCGACCGTCACCGTCAGGTGGCGGGCGGAGAAGGAGATCTCACCGGTGTCGACGAACTCCTCGAGCCGGTCGCCGACGAGCCGGAACGTCGAGTGGCCGACGCTGACGATGTCGTTCGGGCCGATGAGGGCCGTGCCCGACTTCGCGACCGGCTGACCGTTGATGTACGTGCCGTTGTGCGAGCCCAGGTCGTGGATCTCGAAGCGGCCGTCCGGAGTGGCCGTGAACTCGGCGTGGTGCCGCGACACCTGGAGGTCGGAGACGACCAGTTCGTTCTCCAGGGCACGGCCGATGCGCATCTTGCGGCCGAGCGAGAGCTGGTGGAACGTCGTCGGGCTGCGGTCACCGTAGACCGGCGGGGCCCCCGCGACACCGCCGGAACCCGCACCGGGACCCTGCTGCTGCGGGACCTGCGGCTGCTGCGGGTGCTGGTGCTGAGCGGCCTGCTGCGGCTGCGGCCAGCCCTGCTGCTGGGGCATCTGCTGCTGCGCCTGGTACTGCGGCGCCTGCTGCTGAGGAGGCTTGGCGGCCCAGCCGGGACCACCCTGCTGCTGCGCGTGGTGCTGCGGTGCCTGGTGTTGCGGCGCCTGATGGGCCGGTGCCTGCTGGGCGGCCTGCTGCGGTGCGGACACGGCGGCACCGGACGCGCTGCCGGACACGTTCAGCCGCGGGCCGTCGGTCGCGTTGCCGAGGTTCACCGCCGAGCCGGGGCCGATTTCCATCTGGTGGATCCGCTGGCCCTGCACAAAGGTGCCATTGGTGCTGCCGTGGTCCTCGATGACCCAACTGCGGCCGCTCCAGCTGATCGTGGCATGACGCCAGGACACCCTGGCGTCGTCAAGCGCGAGATCTCCCTGCGGATCACGTCCGAGGGTGTATGACCTGGATGGATCGAGCGTCCAGGTCCTTCCATTCAATTCCAGTACGAGTTCCGGCACTCCAGCCCCACTGAGTTGTCCCCCGAGCTAGCCCCCATATGGGGAGTCTAGGGATGTCGAACATCGGGAGGAACTATTTCAGGCGGAGGCCTCTGACCGAAAGTCGGGCCTTGTGAAGACTGCGTACGGGCCTCCATGACCGCCCCGTTGACGGGGCAGAAACCGCCCCGGAGAGTAGTAACCGCGCATGAGTGCATACGGATCATGCTCATTGCGCACATCCCGTATGAAACGGGCGACGCTGTGCGAGTCGGGGGGCCTGATGGAGACCGGCGGGAAAAGTGTCGAAGGCCGGGGCGGCGTGCGGTGGGGCGATGTGCTGCTCTCCGCCATCGCCGCCGTGAGCTGGGCCCTGGTCGGCATGGCCGGCACGGCGGCGCTCGGCCTGCACCTTCTCGGCGCGGACGCGGCGGCGTCGCTGGGGCCGATGACGGCCGCCGTGGTGGCGCTCGGCGCGGGCGGCTCGGTCACGCCGTCCGGTGACGTGTCTGCGTTCGGGCTCGATGGCGCCGAGGCGACCACCGCGATCGACATCGCGCCGCTGGGCGTCGGGCTCGCGGGGGCGATCCTCCTTGCGTATTTTTTCCTACGCTCCTTGCGCGCGGCGGGAGTTGTGATCTCGCCCGCCGAACTGGCGGCGCGCGCGGGTGCGGTGATCGTCCTCTTTCTGGCGATGCTCGGCGGGCTCGCGTGGGCGGGTCACGACATCATCACGATCGACGGTGACCAGCTGGGGATCGACAAGGGCATCGACAAGGGGCTCGACCAGCTCCCGGACGGCATCACGGACAAACTTCCCGGCGGGCTCGGTGACATCGGCGGGCTGCTGCCGGACCGGCTCGGCGATCTCGCCAAGGCGAAGGCCGCGGTCGGCTTCACCGTGGACACGGGTCCGACGCTACTCGGGGGCGCGGTGTGGGTGATCGGCGTGCTGCTGATCGCGCTGCTCGCCTCGCGTCGTACGCCGCTGCCGCGCGGGTGGGACGCCGTGCATCGCGTGGTGCGTCCTGCCGCGTCCGCGATGGTCGCGGTGGCGCTCGTGGCGGTGCTCGCCGGGCTCGCGGCGGCGCTGTACGCGATGATCGGCGACGCCCACCCCAAGCGGATCGCGGGCGCCGCGCTGCTCGGGGCGCCGAACGGGGTGTGGCTCGGGGTGCCGATCGGGCTCTTCGTGCCGTGGGACGGCGAGGCGACGGGTGAGCTGGCGAAGCTCCTGCCGGATCCGCTGGACGACCTTCTGACCGGGTCGGGCGGCTCGGGGAACGAGGCGGTGACGCTGGGGCGGCTCGCGGAGCTCGACAGCAGGGTGTGGCTCCTCGGTGTCGCGGCGGCGCTGATGATCCTGTTCGCGGGGGTGCTCACGGCTGTCCGCACTCCCTATTTACGTGGCGAAACGGGCGCCCTGAGGTTCGCGGGGCAGTGCGCGGTGCGGCTCGGCGTGGTGACGGCGCTCGCGCTGCCGTTGATGGTGTGGCTGACGGGGGTCTCCGCGGACGCCTCGCTGTCGGTACTCGGCTTCGACGCGTTCGGCGCGGGGATCGAGCTGCACGGACAGCTGGGGATGGCCGTGCTCCTCGGTGCGGCCTGGGGTGCCGGGGCGGGAGCGGTGGGGGCGCTACTCGCGGTGGCGAGCGGGGCCGCGGGGGGACGGGTGTCACCGCTGGCCCGCGCTGTGGGGGCGGCTGGGGGGACGGCATCGCCTGAGGGGCGCGCGGGGGTGCCTGGGACTGCGGGTGCTCCGGGTGCTCCGGGTGCTCCGGGTGCTCCGGGTGCTCCGGGGCAGCCTGGCGGGGCGAGTGCTCCGGGGCAGCCTGGCGGGGCGGGGAGGCCCGATACTGCGGGACAGCCCGGTGCTGCGGGGCCGTACAGTCCCAGCGCGCCCTTCCGGCCCACGAACCCTGACACCAACCCCTACCTCCGGCCGCCGCGGGATGTGTCCGGTGCGCCGACGGTGGTCGGACCGGTCACTCCTCCCCCGAACTCGAAGCCGAAGCCGCGCCCCCGCTCCTCGGGCGACGGAGGCGACTGGCCACCACCACCGCCTCCTCCGCCACCACCGCCGCCGCCGGGGCGGGGGCCTCGGGGAGGGAACGGGCGGTAGGGGGCGCGTCTCCCACGGGATTCCGCGGGGCGATCGTGTGGGTGGGAAAGATCCGCCGCGAAGCGGCGGGCCAGGGACACCCATCGGGCGGCGCACGGAGCGCGCCCTACAGGTCCGTGCACGGAGCGCGCCCCACCGGTAGGCGCACGGAACACGCCCCACCGGACGGAACACGCCCCACCGGTCGGCAGGGAGAACGCACCCCGTGCGCCGGCGGACGGAGCGCACCCCAACCCCGTGTCCGGCACGCGGACCACCCCGCCGCCCGCGCGGGGACGCCGGATACGGTGGGCACACCATGAGCGCTTCGCAGCCCCCGCAGCCCGTCGATGTCCCCACGCTCCTCGTCAAGATCTTCGGCAAGGACCGTCCCGGAATCACCGCAGGCCTCTTCGACACCCTTGCCGCCTACTCCGTCGACGTCGTCGACATCGAGCAGGTCGTCACCCGTGGCCGCATAGTGCTGTGCGCGCTCGTGACCGAGCCGCCGGCCGGCCTTGAGGGCGACCTGCGGTCCACCGTGCACAGCTGGGCCGAGTCCCTGAAGATGCAGGCCGAGATCATCTCGGGCATCGGCGACAACCGCCCGCGTGGCCTCGGCCGTTCCCACGTCACCGTGCTCGGTCACCCTCTGACCGCCGAGTCGACCGCCGCCATCGCCGCCAGCATCACCGCGACCGGCGGCAACATCGACCGTATCTTCCGGCTCGCCAAGTACCCGGTCACCGCGGTGGAGTTCGCCGTGTCCGGCACGGAGACCGAGCCGCTGCGCACCGCCCTCGCCCTGGAGGCGGCGAAGCTCGGCGTGGACGTGGCCGTCGTCGCCGCGGGTCTGCACCGCCGTGCCCAGCGGCTCATCGTGATGGACGTCGACTCGACCCTCATCCAGGACGAGGTGATCGAACTCTTCGCGGCGCACGCCGGCTGCGAGGACAAGGTCGCCGAGGTGACCGAGGCCGCGATGCGCGGCGAACTGGACTTCGAGCAGTCGCTGCACGCCCGCGTGGAACTCCTCGCGGGGCTCGACGCCTCGGTCGTCGAGAAGGTCCGCACCGAGGTACGCCTCACCCCGGGCGCCCGCACCCTCATCCGTACGCTCAAGCGCCTCGGCTACCAAGTGGGCGTCGTATCGGGTGGGTTCACCCAGGTGACCGATGATCTGAAGGAACGTCTCGGCCTCGACTTCGCCCAGGCCAACACCCTGGAGATCGTCGACGGCAAGCTCACCGGCAAGGTGACCGGCGAGATCGTGGACCGCGCGGGCAAAGCCCGGCTGCTGCGCCGCTTCGCCGAGGAGGCCGGGGTCCCGCTGGAGCAGACCGTCGCGATCGGTGACGGCGCCAATGACCTCGACATGCTGAACGCGGCCGGCCTCGGTGTGGCCTTCAATGCCAAGCCCGTCGTCCGGGAGGCCGCGCACACCGCGGTGAACGTCCCCTTCCTCGACACCGTCCTCTACCTCCTCGGTGTCACCCGCGAAGAGGTCGAGGCAGCGGACACGCACACCGACTGAGCAGCCCGGCCCGACGGCTTCTTCGCCGCGTCGCACACACACGGCACGTCCTCCACCGCATGTCATACACCGATGGCCCCCGTACCGCAGCGGTACGGGGGCCATCGGTGTGTCCGCGTCAGGGTCTACTCGGAAGGTGCCCAGTAGTCGACGAGCGTGCCGACCCCCGGCTCCAGGGCCTTCCACGAGCCGGAGTACGTCAGGATGGCGAAGGCCGAGGTCGGGAAGCCGCGGCGGTTCATCCGCGTACGCGCGTCGCCCTCGGCGTCACCCGCGAGGACGTCGGCGAGCCCCTGCACTCCGGGGTTGTGGCCGATCAGCACGATGTCCTGCACATCGTCCGGGGTTTCGTTGAGCACGGCGATCAGCTCGCCCGGAGAGGCTTCGTACAGCCGCTCCTCGTAAATGGTCTTGGGCCTCTGCGGCAGCTCATGGACGGCGAGCTTCCATGTCTCGCGGGTCCTGGCGGCGGTCGAGCAGAGGGCCAGATCGAAGGGGATGCCACTGTCGGCCAGCTTGCGCCCGGCGACGGGGGCATCCTTGCGGCCGCGCTCCGCGAGGGGCCGCTCATGGTCGGTCACCTGCGGCCAGTCGGCCTTCGCATGCCGGAAAAGGACAATCCTGCGGGGTTCTGCGACGCTCATGCATCCCAGCTTCGCATGAAACCCGCCAGCGGGCGCAGGGAGTTGGCCCGCTCCCCCGCCATGGGTGACGGCGTCCATCCGGGGCAGGTCACGGGGTCGTACGGAACACGGTCTCCTGGATGCGCTCGAGCAGGTGCGTGACCACCGGCTCGCCGGTCGTCGCGTGCGCGTCGGCCGGGTTCAGTATCAGCAGGAGCAGGGCCGCGAAGGCGATGGCGGGAAGGGCGATCGCCCACCACGGAAGCTGGATCTCGACGCTCGCGGAGTGCTTGGTGGCTCCCAGGTCGTGCCGGGTGTGCGAACGGGCCGACATGCCGCCTCCGTGGTCTTCGAGTCCTCCGTGCCGCGTCCTCGCGGCCACATCTCGAAGGTACGGATCCGGCGACCCTCAGCACATCCGGTGATCCACCCACTTGACCCTGACACTGACCCCCTAGGGGATGGTGGTGCTAACCCCACCATGGGCCCACCATCGGCCCCGCCGGGGTCAGTTCACGGCGAGGCGACGGAGGCGATGATGCCGATGATCACGGTGATGGCCAGCATCGCGCCGAGCACGATGAGCAGCTTCTTCTGGCCGTTCTGGGGGTTCGGGTCGAGCACTGGCATGGGGAGAGTCTCGCACCCTTTGTCCGAGGGCTCTCCGCCGGGGTCAGGCAGCCGCCGCGACCTCGTCCTCCACCGTGCGGTTGCGGCCCGCCAGGATGCCCACCACGATCTGCGGCACCATCAGGCCCGCCATGAGCGCGATCGGCAGCCCCCAGCCGCCGCTGTGCTGGTAGAGCACGCCCACCAGGAGCGGGCCCGGGATCGAGATCAGGTAGCCCGTGCTCTGCGCGAAGGCCGACAGCTTGGCGACGCCCACGCTGCTCTTGGCCCGCATGCCGACCATCGTGAGGGCCAGCGGGAAGGCACAGTTGGAGACGCCGAGCAGCACGGCCCACACCCAGGCGCCGCCCGCCGGGGCGAGGTAGAGACCCGCGTATCCGGCGAGACCGCAGGCGCCGAGCACGACCACCACGGGGCCCTGGTTCGGCAGCCGGGTGGCGACCCGGGGGATGACGAAGGCCAGCGGCACGCCCATCGCCATGATGACGGCGAGGAGCACGCCGGCCTCCCCCGCGGGGACCCCGGCGTCACGGAAGATCTGCGGCATCCAGCCCATCGTGATGTACGCGGCGGTGGCCTGGAGGCCGAAGAAGACGGCGAGCGCCCACGCCGTACGGCTGCGCGTGATGCGCAGCCCCGCGTCCTCCTGGCGCACCTCGGAGCTGACGTGCTCCGGGGCGGCCGAGGCCACGCCGCGGTCCCGCACGAGCGGCACCCACGGCACGACGGCGGCGACGGCGAGCGCCGCCCACACCGCGAGCCCGGACTGCCAACTGCCGCCCAGCGCGTCGGTCATGGGCACCGTGACGGCCGCGGCCAGCGACGTGCCGAGCGCGAGCGCCATCGAGTAGAGCCCGGTCATCGAGCCGACCCGGTCGGGGAACCAGCGCTTGACGATCACCGGCATCAGGACGTTGCTGACCGCGATGCCCATCAGGGCGAGCGCGCTCGCGGCGAGGAAGCCGACGGTGCCGCCCAGGAAGGGGCGGATCGCCAGGCCCGTGGCGATGGCGACCATGCCCGCGCAGACCACCGCGCTGGGGCCGAACCGGCGGGCGAGCCGCGGTGCCATCACTCCGAAGACCGCGAAGCAGAGCGGCGGGACGGAGGTGAGGAGCCCGGCGAGCGTGCCGCTCATGCCGAGGCCGTCACGCACCTCTTCGAGGAGGGAGCCGAGGCTGGTGATGCCCGGCCGGAGGTTGAGGGCGGCGAGGACGATGCCGACCATGACGAGACGCGTCGCCCACGCGCGCGTGGGGGGCTGTTTCTCCGCTGCCCCGTGCGCCGCTTCGGTACGTACCGGTGTCGTCGGAGTCGGTGTCGGTGTCATCGTCCTGGTTTCCTCACTAGCCATGGGGCCATCATAGAATCATGGGATGATTGGCTGTCCAATCCGAACGCGTCACATCTTCCGTAACCTCGTCCCGCACGGCACCGCACCGCACCACACCGCCCCGCCCGTCACCTCGCGCACGAAGGAACGTCATGCCGCTGACCACCCCTCACCGCTCAGCGCTCTCCGAACAGGTCATCGCCGAGCTGCGTAACCAGATCTCTTCGGGAGAGTGGCCGGTCGGATCCCGTATCCCCACCGAGCCCGAGCTGGTCGAGCAGCTGGGGGTGGCGCGCAACACCGTCCGGGAGGCGGTCCGCGCCCTCGCGCACAACGGCCTCCTCGACATCCGCCAGGGCTCGGGCACCTACGTGGTCGCGACGAGCGAGCTGGCAGGCGTGATGCAGCGCAGGTTCGCCGAGACGGATCCGCGGCACATCGCGGAGCTGCGCTCCACGCTGGAGTCGAGCGCGGCGAAACTGGCGGCGCAGCGGCGCACGGAGCGCGACCTCAAACAGCTGGACGTCCTTCTGGAGCGCCGCGAGGAGGCCTGGGCATCGGGTGACGCGGAGGCTTTCGTCGCGGCCGACGCGACCTTCCACCTGGCCGTCGTGGCCGCGTCCCACAACGACGCGATGACGGCGATGTACGCGGACCTCGGCGAGGTCATGATCGACTGGCTGCGCGAGGACATCGGCGAGGAACTCACCCCCGAGAGCCACATGGACCACGCCCGGCTCGTCGACGCGATCCGGGAGAACGACGCGGAGGCGGCGGCCAAGGAGGCCGCCGGTTACCCCTTCATGTGCCGCCGTGAACTCTTCGAGGACCCCGCACGGCCGTGATCCTCACTTCTGGTGGCTGACCCAGGCCGAGCGGACGCCCTTCCAGCAGCGGCCGGTCAGCCGCACGGTCTGGGCGGGACCGGCCTCCACGGAGACGCCGTCGCTGTCGATGTCCCACCACTGGTCGCACTCCACGTGCAGCCGGACCCGGTCCGTCTCGGGGAACGGGTTGTGGCAGTAGGCGACCGCGTCCGAGCCCTCGACGCTGGTACGGCACTCCGAGCCGAACGGCCGGGGTTCGGCGGCCTCCGCACGTTCGGCGGCCTCCACGCGCGCGTGGGGCTGCTTCGCCTCTCCGGCGGCATGCGACGCGGCGCCGTACGGCAGGGCGATCAGCAGGGTGAGAGCGGCGAGCACCGCAGGAGATGACGGGCGCACACCTCAGGGTGCGCGCCACTGCCCCTCCCCCGCCCGGCCGGTGGGCCGGACGGGTGACGCCCCGCCTCCCGCGCAGCGCGGGGACGGGGCGTCAAAAACGTACGGAATGCCTGCTCAGGCACCCATCATGTGCACGCCGCCGTCGACGTGGATGATCTCGCCCGTCGTCTTCGGGAAGAAGTCCGAGAGCAGCGCGACGATGCCGCGGCCCGCGGGCTCCGGGTCGGCCATGTCCCAGTCCAGCGGGGAGCGGGTGTTCCAGACGTCCGCGAGGTCGGCGAAGCCCGGGATGGACTTGGCGGCCATGGAGCCGATCGGACCCGCCGAGATCATGTTGCAGCGGATGTTCTCCTTGCCCAGGTCGCGGGCGAGGTAGCGCGAGGTCGCCTCGAGGGCGGCCTTGGCCGGGCCCATCCAGTCGTACTTCGGCCAGGCGAACTGCGCGTCGAAGGTCAGCCCCACGACAGAGCCGCCGTTCGGCATCAGGGGGCGGCAGGCCATGGTGAGCGACTTCAGGGAGAACGCCGAGACGTGCATCGCCGTCGCGACGTCCTCGAAGGTCGCCTCGAGGAAGTTGAAGGCGCCCTGCGGCGCGAAGCCGATGGAGTGCACGACGCCGTCGAGGCCGCCGAGCTCGTCCTTGACCAGGCCCGCGAGCCGGTCCAGGTGCTCCTGGTTGGTCACGTCGAGCTCGATGACCTTGGCGGGCTTGGGCAGCTTCTTGGCGATGCGCTCGGTGAGCGTGGGGCGCGGGAAGGCGGTGAGGATGACCTCGGCGCCCTGCTCCTGCGCGACCTTCGCCGCGTGGAACGCGATGGAGGACTCCATCAGAACGCCCGTGATCAGGATCTTCTTGCCGTCGAGAATTCCGCTCATGGTGATCAGTGACCCATGCCCAATCCGCCGTCAACCGGGATGACGGCTCCAGTGATGTACGAGGCGTCGTCCGAGGCGAGGAACTTCACCGCGGCGGCGATCTCCTCGGGCTGCGCGTAACGGCCGAGCGGGACCTGGGCCATGATGTTCGACCGCTGCTCGTCCGTCAGCGCCTTGGTCATGTCGGTGTCGACAAAACCGGGCGCGACGACGTTGAAAGTGAGGTTGCGCGACCCGAGCTCACGGGCGAGCGAGCGCGCGAAGCCGACCAGGCCCGCCTTGGAGGCGGCGTAGTTCGCCTGCCCCGGGCCGCCCATCAGGCCGACGACGGAGGAGATCAGCACGACGCGGCCCTTCTTGGCACGCAGCATGCCGCGGTTGGCGCGCTTCACGACACGAAAGGTGCCGGTGAGGTTGGTGTCGAGGACGGACGTGAAGTCCTCCTCGGACATCCGCATGAGGAGCTGGTCCTTGGTGATCCCGGCGTTGGCGACCAGGATCTCGACCGGACCGTGCTTCTCCTCGATCTCCTTGTAGGCCTGCTCCACCTGCTCGGCGTCAGTGATGTCGCACTTGACGGCGAGGACTCCGAGCTCAGTGAGGACCTGAGGCGGCTCACCCGAGCGGTAGGTGATCGCGACCTTGTCGCCGGTGTCGGCGAAGACGCGGGCGATGGCGAGGCCGATGCCCCGGTTTCCTCCGGTGACGAGAACCGAGCGGCTCAACGGATCACCCTTTCGATAGCGGTCTGGTACCTCGAAAACCTATCGGTACGGTGCTCCATACGGAGAATCGACGACCGACAGTGGCGTACCGGACTCGCTGTCGGGTCCCTACAGAAAACTCTGGCCGCCGGGCCCTCACGCGCGACATGATCTGAGCGACCGGTGCCGACAGCAGGGAGACACCCGTGCCTCATTCCATCGATGAAGCCTTCACGGCACTGCCGCTCAGGGCCCTCGCCGACGCGGCACTGGCCCGCGCGCGTGCCCTGGGCGCCGACCACGCGGACTTCCGCTTCGAGCGGGTGCGCAGCGCGTCCTGGCGGCTGCGGGACGCCAAGCCGGCCGGCACCTCGGACACCACGGACCTCGGCTACGCGGTCCGCGTCGTGCACGGCGGCACCTGGGGGTTCGCCTCGGGCGTCGACCTGACGATGGACGCGGCGGCGAAGGTCGCGTCCCAGGCCGTGGCGATGGCGAAGCTTTCGGCCAAGGTCATCAGGGCGGCGGGCTCCGACGAGCGCGTGGAGCTCGCGGACGAGCCCGTGCACGCCGACAAGACGTGGATCTCGGCGTACGAGATCGATCCCTTCTCCGTGCCGGACGAGGAGAAGAGCGGTCTCCTCGCCGAGTGGAGCGCGCGCCTCCTCGCCGCCGACGGCGTCTCGCACGTCGACGCCTCGCTGCTCACCGTGCACGAGAACAAGTTCTACGCGGACACGGCGGGGACGGTGACCACGCAGCAGCGGGTCCGTCTCCACCCGCAGCTCACCGCGGTCGCGGTCGACGAGTCGAGCGGCGAGTTCGACTCGATGCGGACCGTCGCGCCGCCGGTCGGACGCGGCTGGGAGTACCTCACCGGGACGGGCTGGGACTGGGACGCGGAGCTCGCGCGCATCCCGGAGCACCTCGCCGAGAAGATGCGGGCGCCGAGCGTGGAGGCCGGCTCGTACGACCTGGTCGTCGATCCCTCCAACCTCTGGCTGACCATCCACGAGTCCATCGGCCACGCCACCGAGCTGGACCGCGCGCTCGGCTACGAAGCGGCGTACGCGGGGACGTCGTTCGCCACCTTCGACCAGCTCGGCAAGCTCGCGTACGGCTCGTCGATCATGAATGTGACGGGCGACAGGACGGCCGAGCACGGCCTGGCGACCATCGGGTACGACGACGAGGGCGTGGCCGGGCAGTCCTGGGACCTGGTGAAGGACGGCACCCTGGTCGGCTATCAGCTGGACCGCCGCATCGCGAAGCTCACCGGCTTCGAGCGCTCCAACGGCTGCGCCTACGCGGACTCCCCCGGGCACGTTCCGGTGCAGCGCATGGCGAACGTGTCGCTCCAGCCGGATCCGGGCGGGCTCTCCACCGAGGATCTCATCGGGAGTGTGGATCGGGGCATTTACGTCGTTGGTGACCGTTCATGGTCAATTGACATGCAAAGGTACAACTTCCAGTTCACGGGGCAGCGCTTCTACCGCATCGAGAACGGCCGCCTCACCGGTCAGCTGCGCGATGTCGCGTACCAGGCGACGACCACCGACTTCTGGGGGTCGATGACGGCGGTCGGCGGCCCGCAGACGTACGTGCTCGGTGGCGCCTTCAACTGCGGCAAGGCCCAGCCGGGCCAGGTCGCGGCGGTCTCGCACGGCTGCCCCTCGGCCCTGTTCCGAGGCGTGAACATCCTTAATACGACGCAGGAGGCGGGTCGATGAGCCGTAACAGCAAGCCGTACGAGATCGTCGAGCGCGCCCTCGGACTGTCCACCGCCGACGGCTGTGTCGTCATCGCCGACGAGCACTCGACCGCGAACCTGCGCTGGGCGGGCAACGCCCTGACCACGAACGGCGTCACCCGTGGCCGCACCCTCACCGTCATCGCGACCGTCGACGGCAAGGAGGGCACCGCCTCGGGCGTCGTCTCGCGCTCGGCCGTGACCGCCGCCGAGCTGGAGCCCCTGGTCCGCGCCGCCGAGCACGCCGCGCGCGGGGCGGGGCCCGCCGAGGACGCGCAGCCGCTGGTCACCGGGGGCAAGGAGTCCGCGGACTTCAGGGACGCGCCCGCCGAGACGTCCTCCGCTGTCTTCGACGACTTCGCTCCCGCGCTCGGGGAGGCCTTCGCCAGGGCCCGCGCGGGCGGACGCGAGCTGTACGGCTTCGCGAACCACGAGCTCGTGTCGAGCTACCTCGGTACGTCGACTGGCCTGCGCCTGCGGCACGACCAGCCCAACGGGACCCTGGAGCTCAACGCCAAGTCCCCCGACCGCACGAAGTCCGCGTGGGCGGGCCGTGCGACCCGGGACTTCCAGGACGTCGACCCGGCGGAGCTCGACGCGGAGCTCGCCAAGCGGCTGGGCTGGGCCCGGCGGCGCGTCGACCTGCCCGCGGGGCGGTACGAGACGCTGCTCCCGCCGACCGCCGTGGCCGACCTGCTGATCTACCAGCTGTGGTCGGCGTCGGCCAGGGACGCGGCCGAGGGCCGGACGGTGTTCTCCAGGCCGGGCGGCGGCACCCGCGTCGGCGACCGGCTCGCCGAGCTGCCCCTGACGCTGCGCAGCGACCCGAACGAGCCGGGTCTGGAGTCCGCGCCCTTCGTGCTCGCGCACGCCTCGGGCGGCGACTCCTCCGTCTTCGACAACGGGCTTCCGCTGGCCGCCACCGACTGGGTGCGTGCGGGCGAGCTCACGCATCTGACCAGCACCCGGCACAGCGCGGGCCTGACCGGCCTGCCGGTGGCCCCCGCCATCGACAACCTCATCCTGGACGGCGGCACCGACCGCTCCCTGGAGGAGATGGTGGCGAGCACGGAGCGGGGGCTGCTCCTGACCTGCCTCTGGTACATCCGCGAGGTCGACCCGGCCACCCTGCTGCTCACCGGGCTCACCCGGGACGGCGTCTATCTCGTCGAGAACGGCGAGGTCGTGGGCGAGGTGAACAACTTCCGCTTCAACGAGTCGCCGGTGGACCTGCTGTCGCGGGCGTCGGAGGCCGGGCGCACGGAGAAGACGCTGCCCAGGGAGTGGGGCGACTGGTTCACCCGGGCCGCGATGCCTGGCCTGCGCATCCCCGACTTCAACATGAGCTCGGTCAGCCAAGGCGTGTGACGCCCATGGATGTGACGCCCATAGACTGGCCGGTACCAAGCGGTACCGGCCAGAAACCCTTCGCAGAACCTTTCAAGGAGACACACGACCGTGACGGACATCGTCGACGAGCTGAAGTGGCGGGGTCTCTTCGCCCTGTCCACTGACGAAGATGCACTGCGCAAGGCGCTCGCGGACGGTCCCGTCACGTTCTATTGCGGCTTCGACCCGACCGCGGCCAGCCTGCACGTCGGGCACCTGGTGCAGGTCCTCACCGTCAGCCGACTCCAGAAGGCCGGGCACCGCCCGCTCGCGCTGGTCGGTGGCGCCACGGGCCAGATCGGTGACCCGCGGCCGACCGCCGAGCGCACCCTGAACGACCCGGAGACGGTCGCGAACTGGGTGTCCCGGCTGCGCGGGCAGATCGAGCCGTTCCTGTCCTTCGAGGGCGAGAACGCCGCGGTCATGGTCAACAACCTGGACTGGACCGCGGGGATGTCCGCGATCGAGTTCCTGCGGGACATCGGCAAGCACTTCCGCGTGAACAAGATGCTGACCAAGGACTCCGTGGCCCGCCGCCTGGAGTCCCAGGAGGGCATCTCGTACACCGAGTTCAGCTACCAGCTCCTCCAGGGCATGGACTTCCTGGAGCTGTACCGCCGCTACGGCTGCACGCTGCAGACCGGCGGCAGCGACCAGTGGGGCAACCTCACGGCGGGCATCGACCTGATCCACCGCCTGGAGCCGGACGCCGCGGTGCACGCCGTCGGCACGCCGCTGATGGTCAAGGCGGACGGCACCAAGTTCGGCAAGTCCGAGAGCGGCGCCGTCTGGCTCGACCCCGAGATGACCACGCCGTACGCGTTCTACCAGTTCTGGCTGAACGTGGACGACCGGGACGTCTCGACGTACATGCGCATCCTCAGTTTCAAGTCCCGCGAGGAGCTCGAGGAGATCGAGAAGCTCACCGAGGAGCGCCCGCAGGCCCGCGCGGCCCAGCGCGCGCTCGCCGAGGAGCTGACGACGCTGGTGCACGGCGCCGACCAGTGCGCCGCGGTCATCGCCGCGTCCAAGGCGCTCTTCGGCCAGGGCGAGCTCGGCGACCTCGACGAGGCGACGCTGAGCGCGGCCCTCTCCGAGCTGCCGCGCGTCCAGGTCTCGGAGCTCGGCCCGGTGGTGGACCTCCTCGCGGAGGTCGGCCTGGTGGCGAGCAAGTCCGCGGCCCGGCGCACGGTCAAGGAGGGCGGGGCCTACGTGAACAACGTCAAGGTCACCGCCGAGGACGCCGTCCCGTCCCGCGACGAGCTGCTGCACGGACGCTGGCTCGTGCTGCGCCGGGGCAAGAAGAACCTGGCCGCGGTCGAGGTCACGGCGGGCTGACCCGCGTTCCCGTAAGCGTGCGAGAGGGGCCGGTCCTCAGGGGCCGGCCCCTCTCGCATGGCACGTACTCGCAGGTCAGGCGCGCTGCCTGTTGCCCTTGATCATCTTGTACGCCATGTCTCCGATGCCCACGACGACGAGCGCCGCCACGAGCTGCAGGGCGTGTCGGCCCCAGTCGATGCCCCGGGTGTCATCGATGCCGAACGCGGAGGCAAGCGAGTTGCCGATGATCGCGCCGATGATGCCGAAGATCGTGGTCAGCCAGAGCGGACTGTGCTGCTTCCCGGGCAGGATCGCCTTGGCGATCAGCCCCAGCACGAATCCCACGACGATGGCCCACAACCAGCTCATAGCTGCCTCCTCATTCGGCTCAACATGAGCATTACGGCAAGTCTCGACCGATCCTCCATACGGCGCATGTCGGGCACCCCCATACGTGGCATGACGCAGACAGGACACCGAGAAGAGGCCCGCCCCGGTCTCGAAGGCTGCGCAGCCCCGGCGTAACGTGGACCTGGTCCGGGCCGGGGAGTGCCCGGCTTCTTGTGAGCAGGCGGTGGAATGTGATGCGGAAGCAGAGCGGCGCCCAGGTCTTCCGGATCACAGGGGCCCGGCAGGGACTCGCGGACGACGTGCGCGGCCGGCAGCGGCGGTACGTGATCTCGATGTCGATCCGTACTCTTTCGGTCATTGCCGCGGCGGTGCTGTGGAACGTAGAGCGGCATGTCGCCCTCGTCGCACTGGTGCTCGGCATTCTCCTCCCGTACATCTCCGTGGTGATCGCCAACGCGGGCCGGGAGAACGCCCCTTCGCTGCCGTCGACCTTCGTACCGGCGCCGTCCCGGCCGGTGCTCGCGCCACCACCCCTGCGCGCCGAGGCCGCGGAACCCGTCCCGGAAGCCGGCGCGGGCTCCTCGCCGGGCGAGCCCAACGCTCCGTCAGGCCACCAGAACTGACCGTCGACGTTGCGCCAAGCTCAAGAAATCCTCAGATGAATCATGTAGTTCAGGTCCCGGGTACAGGGTCCCCCATGGCATACTTCGTACGCGCTCCGCATCCCCCGTCGGAGCGACAGACCGACGCCGGGCAGCTCCCCCCGTGGCTGCTCGGCGTCGCCTTGTTTTGAACGCACTTGGACGTAACTCGTGAGCGACGAAACACCGATCTGTTCCGCCAAGGGCTGCCGCGCCGCCGCGGTCTGGGTGCTCGCCTGGAACAACCCGAAGATCCATACTCCTGAGCGCCGCAAGACGTGGCTCGCATGTGGTGAACACCGCGAGCACCTCTCCCAATTCCTCGACGTACGCGGCATGTTGAAGGATGTCGTGCCGCTCGCCGAATGGGAGTCCCGCGAGACCGGCCCCGCGGAGAGCTGAGCGAGAACCCGGGCAACTACGCACGACACAGGGCCCGTTGAGGGCCTACCTGGTGTGGAGAGCTCAAGAAAAGCTCAGATCAATCATGAAGTTCCGGTGCCAGTCGCCAAGTGCCCCGTGGGATACTTCGTACGTGCTCCGCGTCCCCCGTCGGAGCGACGGACCAACACCAAACTCCTGCGTGTGGTTCCGTGCGGCCTTTTCCGTGCTGGAGGGGGGTGAACAAGTGAATGATCATCAGTGGGAGTCGCGCAAGCACTGGACCGGCCCTGAGAAGTGGCAGGTCTGGACCGGACTGCTCGGCTTACTCGTAACGATCACCGGATGTGTGGGGCAGTTCGTCCGCTAGGGCGCCCACCCATGAGACGGTCGCGACCGGCGCTGCTACACGCAGCGAGCCCGGTCGAGTCTTAGGCGACCGGGCTCGTGAACTACTGCGCGGAGGGCCTCGCTCTGGCAGGAGCCGGGCCCTTCGTCGTGCCCGGAGACAACCGTTCACGACCCTGGAAATAGTACAGGGCCCGGCGCCTCTGGGTTAAGTCATAAGGGTCATTGCCCCCGCTTCGAGCAGCTCAGCCGCCGATCGCCGACATCGGGCGGTCCGGCTGGAGGAACTTCGGGTCGTCCAGGCCCGAGCCTGCCTTCTTGCCCCACATCGCGAGCTTCCAGATGCGGGCGATCTCCTCGTCCGAGCCCTCGGTGCTGTCCTCGTCGTTCGCCCGCAGGGCCGCCCGGAGGTCGGTCTCCTCCCTGGCGAACAGGCAGGTGCGGACCTGGCCGTCGGCGGTCAGCCGGGTGCGGTCGCAGGCCGAGCAGAAGGGGCGGGTCACGGAGGCGATGACGCCGACGCGGTGCGGGCCGCCGTCCACGACCCAGCGCTCGGCCGGCGCGGAGCCGCGCTCGCCGGAGCCTTCCTCGGTGAGCTCGAAGCGCGTACGCAGCGAGGTGAGGATGTCACCGGCGGTGATCATTCCGTCGCGCTTCCAGCCGTGCTGGGCGTCCAGCGGCATCTGCTCGATGAAACGGAGTTCGTAGTCGTTCTCCACGGCCCAGGCGAGCAGGTCGGGGGCCTCGTCGTCGTTCAGGCCCGGCATCAGGACCGTGTTGACCTTGACCGGGGTCAGGCCGGCGTCACGGGCGGCTTCGAGGCCTTCCAGGACGTCCTTGTGGCGGTCGCGGCGGGTGAGGGTCTTGAAGGCGTCGGGGCGCAGCGTGTCCAGGGAGACGTTCACCCGGTCGAGGCCCGCGGCCTTGAGGGCGGCGGCGGTGCGCTTGAGGCCGATGCCGTTCGTCGTCAGGGACATCCTGGGGCGCGGCTCCAGCTGGGCGCAGCGCTCGATGATGCCGACGAGGCCGGGGCGCAGGAGCGGCTCGCCGCCGGTGAAGCGGACCTCGGTGATGCCGAGCCGGGTCACGGCGATGCGGATGAGGCGGACGATCTCGTCATCGCTGAGGAGCTCCGACTTGGACAGCCACTGCAGGCCCTCCTCGGGCATGCAGTACGTGCACCGCAGGTTGCATTTGTCGGTCAGCGAAACCCGCAGATCGGTGGCCACTCGGCCGTAGGTGTCGATGAGCACGTGGGCCCCCTCCCTGATCCTGGTTCAGCCGGTTCGGTTCAGATATCACGAGCCTACGTGACGGGACCGACAACGACGGGGGGCCCGATCCCACGAGGAGCGGTACGGCCGCGTCGTAGAGATCTACCAACGATCTACGACGCGGCCGCTGACCTGCGTGTTCAGAGGGGCTCAGTGGGCTCCGGTACCCGTGAGGGAGCGCACCTCGAGTTCCGCGTATTTTCCCTTGTCCGGCTCTTCCTTGGACAGCATCGTGCCGAGCCAGCCGAGCAGGAAGCCGACCGGGATCGAGATGAGGCCCGGGTTCTCCAGCGGGAACCAGTGGAAGTCGACGCCCTTGAACATCGACGTCTTCGGGTTGCCCGAGACGACCGGCGAGAACAGCACCAGGAACACGGCGGTGAAGAGGCCGCCGTAGATCGACCACAGCGCGCCCTGGGTGGTGAAGCGCTTCCAGAAGAGGCTGTAGAGGATCGTCGGCAGGTTGGCGGACGCCGCGACGGCGAAGGCGAGCGCGACCAGACCGGCCACGTTCAGGTCGCGGGCGAGCGCGCCGAGCGCGATGGAGACGATGCCGATGAAGACCGTCGCCCAGCGGGCCGCCTTCATCTCCTGCTTCTCGGTGGCCTTGCCCTTCTTGATGACGTTGGCGTAGATGTCGTGCGCGAACGACGAGGACGAGGCCAGCGTCAGGCCGGCGACGACCGCGAGGATCGTGGCGAAGGCGACCGCCGAGATCGTGGCGAGCAGGATCGCGCCCCACGAGGAGTCGACGCCGCCCAGATGCAGGGCAAGGAGTGGCGCCGCCGTGTTGCCCGCCGGGTTGGACGCGATGATCTCGGCCGGCTTGATGAGTGCCGCGGCGCCGAAGCCGAGCGCGATCGTCATCAGGTAGAAGGCGCCGATGATGCCGATCGCCCAGTTCACGGACTTACGCGCGGCCTTGGCGGTCGGCACCGTGTAGAAGCGGATCAGGATGTGCGGCAGGCCCGCGGTGCCGAGCACCAGGGCGATGCCGAGCGAGATGAAGTCCAGCTTCGAGGTCGATGTGGCGCCGTACTTCAGCCCCGGCTCGAGGAACTTGGTGCCCTGGCCGCTGTTGGAGGCGGCGGTGCCGAGCAGGTCCGAGACGTTGAAGTCGAACTTCAACAGGACCAGGAAGGTGAGGAGCAGCGTGCCCGCGATGAGCAGCACCGCCTTGACCATCTGGACCCAGGTGGTGCCCTTCATGCCGCCGATGGTGACGTACACGATCATCAGGACGCCGACCAGGGCGACGATGCCGACCTTGCCCGCGTCGGACGTGATGCCGAGCAGGAGCGAGACGAGGACGCCCGCGCCCGCCATCTGGGCGAGCAGGTAGAAGATCGACACGATGATCGTGGAGGTGCCCGCGGCGGTGCGCACTGGGCGCTGGCGCATCCGGTAGGCGAGGACGTCGCCCATCGTGTAGCGGCCGGAGTTGCGCAGCGGTTCGGCGACCAGGAGGAGCGCCACGAGCCAGGCGACCAGGAACCCGATGGAGTACAGGAAGCCGTCGTATCCGAAGAGCGCGATGGCGCCCGCGATGCCGAGGAACGACGCGGCCGACATGTAGTCGCCGGAGACCGCGAGGCCGTTCTGGAAGGCGGTGAACTGGCGGCCGCCCGCGTAGAAGTCCGCGGCGCTCTTGGTCTGGCGTCCTGCCCAGACGGTGATGACCAGGGTGGCCAGGACGAAGACGGCGAACAGGGAGATGATCAGCGGCCGGTGCTCGCTCGCCTCACCCGCGGCCAGGACTGTGGTGTTCAGCGCGGGGCTCATGCGCCGCCCTCCATACGGGACTTGATCGCCTCGGCCTTGGGGTCGAGCTGGGTGGCCGCGTGGCGGGAGTACCACCAGGCGATGAGGAACGTGGTCAGGAACTGTGCGAGGCCGAGGACCAGGGCGACGTTGATGTTGCCGAACAGCTGGGTGCCCATGAAGTCGCCCGCGTAGTTCGAGAGCAGCACGTAGGCCAGGTACCAGACGATGAAGGCGATGGTCAGCGGGAAGGCGAACGAGCGGTGCGCCTTGCGGAGTTCACCGAACTCGGGACTCGCTTGCTCCTGGAGGAATTCTTCCGTGGACGGTGCATGGCGAGCGGGGGCTTCTCCGTCCTTGGACGGTGGGGATGCTTCGGGGGCCACGGAGTCTTCTCCTCGTGGTGCGGGTGCGGTGGGGACGGACAGCTGGTCCATTGACTCTCTTCGATCCGGCAGTGACGCGGATCACTCAAGCCACGGATGGCGATGCTAAGGCCACGGGACGTGATCCGACAGGGGTCGATGTTGCTTCCGTTACCTGTTCAACGTCTCGGCGGCGCGTCCGGCGCGGCACTACGCACTGCTTTCTTCCGGAATCCGTTGCTGGCCTGGGAGTTCTGGGGATAGCTTCACTCTGCACGCCCCGTCATGTACCTGCCCGATCACTAGATGTGTTCGGGCAGTTCACGTATCCGGATGATGTGGAGACCCCATGGCTCATCTGCGTTCCAGACGCCGAATCGCGCTCACCGTGCCCCTCGGCATCGCGCTGGCGGCATCGGTCGGCTTCGCTCCGGGCATCGCGACTGCGGCCCCCGACGCCCCTGCCACCGCGTCGGCGAAGGCCGAGTCCCCGAAGCTCGCGTACGTCGTCAACACCCGCACGGACTCCAAGACGATCGCCTACGTCAAGAAGGCGATCGCCAGGGCGGACGGCACCGTAGTCGTCGCGTACCCGAAGATCGGCGTCATCGTGGCGCACTCGGCCAACCCCGACTTCGGCAAGCAGCTGCGCAAGGTCAAGGGCGTCCAGTCCGCGGGCGCGACCCGCACCTCGCCCCTGACGGCGGCGGGCACCACGGAGGAGGGCGCACCGACCCTCCTGTCGAAGTCCGAGGCGAAGGCGCTCAAGGCGCAGGCCGGTCCGGCGGCCGAGCCGCTCGAGGCCGACCAGTGGGATCTGCGCGCGATAGGCGCCGACAAGGCAGCCAAGATCAACCCGGGCAGCAAGAAGGTCACCGTCGGCGTCATCGACACCGGAGTCGACGACACCCACCCGGACCTCGCGCCCAACTTCTCGGCCTCGCAGTCGGCGAGCTGTGTCGGCGGCAAGGCGGACACCTCGCCCGGCGCCTGGCGCCCGGCGAAGCCGGACCACTACCACGGCACGCACGTGGCCGGTGAGATAGCCGCCGCCCGTAACGGCGTGGGCGTCGCGGGCGTCGCGCCCGGCGTGCAGGTCGCGGGCATCAAGGTGGCCGACCCCGTCAGTGAGCTGTTCTACCCGGAGAGCGTCGTCTGCGCCTTCGTGTTCGCGGCCGACAAGGGCATCGAGGTTACGAACAACAGCTACTACGTGGACCCGTGGCTCTACAACTGCATGGACGACCCGGACCAGCGGGCCATCGTCGACGCGGTCAACCGCGCCCAGCTGTACGCCCAGAAGAAGGGCACCCTGAACCTCGCGTCGGCGGGCAACTCCAACCACGACCTCGCCTCCGACGAGATCCTGGACGACTCGAGCCCCGACGACTCGACGCCGGTGCCGCGCACCATCGATCCCTCCGAGTGCTTCGACATCCCGACCCAGCTGCCGGGCGTCGTCACGGTCAGCGCGACGGGCGTGCAGAACCTCAAGTCGTACTACTCCACGTACGGCAAGGGCGTCATCGACATCGCGGCCCCCGGCGGCGACAAGTACCAGATCCCGGCCGACACCCCGTCCAAGAACGGCCGCATCCTCTCCACGATGCCGGGCAACGAGTACGGCTGGCTGCAGGGCACCTCGATGGCGTCACCGCACGCCGCGGGCGTCGCCGCGCTCCTGAAGTCGACGCACCCCAAGGCGAGCCCCGCCGAGCTCCAGCGGCTCCTCAAGAAGCAGGCCGACAACCCGGGCTGCCCGACGGTGCCGTACGACCCGGACGGTGACGGCAAGGTCGACGCGGTCTGCGAGGGCGGCAAGAACAAGAACGGCTTCTACGGCAACGGGATCGTCGACGCGCTCGACGCCGTGAAGAAGTGAAGGGCACTCACACCATGACCGCACCGTTCACGCGCTCCCGTCGCGTGCTCGCGCTCCCGCTCGGCATGGCGGTGGCCTCGGCCGTCGCCTTCCTGCCGGGCACGGCGTCGGCTCAGCCCGACGCCGCGGCTCAGCAGAACTCCCCGGTGTCGTCCGCCGTCTCCGCCCTCGCGGACGGCACGTCGATGAGCTACGTCGTCAACGTCCGCGCCGGGCACGGTGGTTCGCCGTCGGGCAAGACGTCGGCGGACGTCAAGAAGGCCATCGCCAAGGCGGGCGGCACCGTCGTCATCGCGTACGACAGGATCGGCGTGATCGTCGTCCACTCGTCGGACGCGGACTTCGCCAAGAAGATCCGCGGGGCGAAGGGCGTCGCGTCGGCCGGGGCGACCCGCACCGCGCCGCTGTCCGCGCAGTCCGACGACGCGCTCGAGTCCGAGCGGCCACTGACCGCCGCCGAGGCGAAGCAGGCGGCCGGGCAGGCGGGCGCGGGCCAGGACGAGCTGGAGCCGCTCCAGTGGGACCTGCCCGCCATCAAGGCGGACAAGGCCCACAAGGTGTCGCTCGGCAGCTCCAGGGTCACCGTCGGCGTCCTGGACTCGGGCGTGGACGACACGCACCCGGACATCGCGCCGAACTTCGACGCGAAGGCGTCCGCGAGCTGCCTGGGCGGTGTGCCCGTGCAGAAGGACAACGCGTGGCGTCCGGTGAGCGGGGAGAGCGACCACGGCATGCACGTGGCGGGCACGATCGCCGCCGCGAAGAACGGCACCGGTGTCACCGGTGTCGCTCCGGGCGTGAAGGTGGCGAGCCTGAAGGTGGCCGAGCCCGCGACCGGCATGTACTACACGGAGGCCGTGGTCTGCGGCTTCATGTGGGCGGCCGATCACGGCGTCGACGTCACCAACTCCAGCTACTACACCGACCCGTGGCTGTTCAACTGCAAGACGGACGACGACCAGAAGGCCCTGGTCGACGCCGTCGGGCGGGCCACGCGGTACGCGGAGCGCAAGGGTGCGGTGAACGTCGCGGCGGCCGGTAACGCCGAGACGGACCTCGCGCAGGACGAGATCCTCGACGACTCCAGCCCGGACGACACGACTCCGGTGCCCCGGACGATCAAGACGAAGGACTGCTTCGACCTGCCGTCGCAGCTTCCGGGCGTCGTGACCGTCTCGGCCACGGGCGCGAAGGGCATCAAGTCCTCGTACTCGAACTACGGCAAGGGTGTCATCGACATCGCGGCGCCGGGCGGCGACTCGACGAAGTACCAGACGCCGGACGCGCCGGCCACCGACGGCCGCATCCTGTCGACGCTCCCGGGCGGCAAGTTCGGCTACAAGGCGGGTACGTCGATGGCGTCACCGCACGCCGCGGGGGTCGCCGCGCTCGTCAAGTCGGCCCATCCGCACGCGTCGTCGGCGATGGTGAAGGCGCTGCTCTACGGCGAGGCCGACGCCATGAAGTGCACCGATCCGTACGACATCGACGGTGACGGCAAGGTCGACGCGGTCTGCGAGGGCGGCAAGAACAAGAACGGCTTCTACGGCGTGGGCATGATCGACGCGCTCGACGCCGTTCGGAAGTAGGCGGTACGGAAGCAAGTCGTACGGAAGTAACGGGTTCGCGAGGCGAGCCGGGCCGGGCGGTTGCGTGCCGCCCGGCCCTTCGCGAGAGGATCTCGTCCCATGTATGAGTATCGGAACCCCGCGTTCGGATCCGTCGACACGGAGAGCTGGGTGCCCCGGCCGGCCCGTCCCGCCTGGCAGCTGGCGCTGCAGTTCGTCGCCACGGTGATCGTGCTGCCCGTGTGGTGGGTGCTGTGGCTCGCGTTCGCGATCGTCCTCATCGCGTTCGCCACGATCACGGAGATCTTCACGTACATCATTCCCGGCTACGAGCGCGGCTTCGAGAAGGTCATGGACGCGACCCTCGGCCGCATGGAGCTGTGGCCGCTGTGGGCCGTGACCTGGCCCGAGCTGCGGCACGAAGGGGACGCGGACTTCTACCGCGCACGGGTGGACCAGCACCTCGACAAGTGGACGAGGAAGCTGTCGGCCCCGAAGGACCCCAAGACCCCCGAGCTGCCCACCGAGTGCGTGGTCCCGCTGCGGTTCTACCGCGGTGTGGGCGGTGCGTACGTGGTGCGGACGGCGACCCCGCTGGGCTGGGACCTCCAGCCGTCCGAGCCCGAGAAGGAGATCAAGCTCGGGTGGGCGGCCGCCGCCGCCACGGAGTAACGCGAACCGGGGCGCTGCCCGCGGGGCTCATGCCGGGCGGAATGCGGTTCCGCCAGTTGTTTGCCAGGACTTGCCCGATAAGGGCGTACCTGGTGAAGATCATGTGGTGAGCTCCATACAACCGTCCGCCGACCCCGGCGGCGAGGCCACGGCGGGCGCGGGCGCCGGCACGCCCCTCGGCACGCCGGGCACCTCGCATCGCGCCCCGCGCCGCCGCCCCTCGACGGCCCGTGCCGTCGCCGTGCTCGTCCTGGTGGCCGTCGCCGCCGCCGTCCCGCTGCTCGGCCCGTCGGCGGCGCTGAGCGGCACCGGGGAGGCCGAGGCGCCCGGCACGGCCGGGATCACGTTCCTGCGGGCGGTCATGTTCGCCGCGCTCTGCGTGCAGTTGGGCGAGGTGTACGCGACGCGGCTGGCCCGCCGGGTGCCGGGGGCGCCGCTGGACCGTGCGCCGCGGAGCTGGTCCACGTACGCGGCGGTGGCGGGGACCGTCGCCGCGCTCGGCCTCGCCTCGGTGGTGGCCACCGGCAATCTGGTGCCGCACCAGCTGTCCGACATGGACATCGGCGGTCTCTACGCGTCACGGGACGGCAGGCTGGCGCTCCTTGAGGTCAACGCCTTCATCGTGGCGCTGCTCTGCTCGCGTTCGCGCCGCCCGTCCACCGCGGCCCTTCCGCTGGCCGCGGTGATCGTGGCGGAGGCGCTGCGGGCCCATCCTCCGGTGGAGGACACCCCGCTCGTCGGCTCGGGGCTGACGCTGGTCCATCTGACCTGCGGGGTGCTGTGGGCGGGTGGCCTGTTGCAGGTGCTTCGCATGCTGCGCCTGTGGCGGACGTCGGCTCCGGAGGCGGGCGCGGCCGTACTGGGGCTCTACGCGCGCGTGGCGGCCGTGCTGTTGGCCGCGATCACGGTGACGGGAGTGTGCAGCACTCTGCGACGGATGCCGCCGAGCACGGTCATCGACCAGCTGGCGGAGACGGCCTACGGGCGCACGCTGCTCGCCAAGGTGCTCATCGTGGTGGCCGTGGCCGTCCTCGCGCTGCTCGCGCGGCGGCGGCTGCGCAGGTCCGCCGATCCGGTGTCGGCGTACTCCCCCGCACGCGGTGAGGTCATCGCGCTCGGGGTCGTGGTGGCGGTGTCGGCTCTGCTGACCGCGTTGCCGCTGCCGATTCGCTGGTGAGCCGCGCGGGCTGCCGGGGCGGTTGAGCCTGTTCGGGCTGCGCGGCCAGTACGCCCTTGACCAGCAGGAACTGCGCGGCGACATAAGTGAGCATGATCCAGAAGTCGGGGCGCGGGGCCTGCGGCCACTCGGCGACGCCGGTCGCGATGAGGGTGTCCGAGAGCAGGAAGAGCGCGCCACCTGCCGCCGCCGTGAGGCCCAGCCTCGTCGCGCCGAACGCCATCGCGGTGAGCAGCAGGCTGTAGCCCGCCACGGGGCCGCGCATGTCCGGCGGGAGGTCCGGCCAGAGCAGGGCGACCGTGCCGACGAGGGCCGTGGCGTACGCGGCCACCAGCCAGGCGCCACGCGCGCGTGAGGTGCCGTGGCGCTTGAAGAGGACGAGGTAGCAGACGTGGCCCGCCGCGAAGGAGCCCATTCCGGCGAGGAACGCGAGGTCGGCGTCGAAGAGCAGCAGGACGTCGCCTCCCCAGCCGAAGAGGAGCGCGGCGGTCAGGAGGCGCGGGCCTTCGACGGTGAGCACGTACGCCGCCAGGAGCGGCATGAGGAGGGGCTTGAAGACGGTGTGGGCGGCCCCGGAATCCGCGAGAAGCGCCGTCAGGTCGCCCAGTGCCACCAGGCCGAATGCCACGAGAAGCAGCCTCGCCCTGCCCGCAGCCGTCATACCGCGCTCTCCGGGACCGGCTCCGTCACAGGCTCCGTCACCGGCTCGGGTGCCCCCTGTGGCGCCACCGGCGCCTGCGGCTGCCAGCCGGGTCCCCGGAACAGCCTGCCGCCCCGCTCGCGCCAACTGGTCGCCTTCCTGAGGTCCTTGGCTATCGCCGCGTACTCGTGCGTGGCGACCCGCAGCGGGTTGTACGTGGCGATGTTCTTCGTGAGGCCGTAGACGGGGCGGTCCGTCTCGGCGACCCAGGAGCCGAACACGCGGTCCCAGATGATCAGGATGCCGCCGAAGTTGCGGTCCAGGTAGCCGCCCTGCGACGCGTGGTGGACGCGGTGGTGCGAGGGGGTGTTGAAGACGAACTCGAAGGGGCGCGGGAGCTTCCCGATGCGCTCGGTGTGGATCCAGAACTGGTAGACGAGGTTCGCCGACGAGCAGAACGCGAGCGCCGCCGGATGCACGCCGAGCGCGATCAGCGGGACGTAGAACGGCCAGACCGTCAGGCTCGTCCAGGGCTGGCGCAGCGCCGTCGTGAGGTTGAACTTACGGCTGGAGTGGTGCACGACGTGGCAGGCCCACAGGATGCGGATGACGTGGTGCCCGCGGTGCGACCAGTAGTAGAAGAAGTCCTGCGCGAGCAGCATCAGCGGGATCGTCCACCACAGGACGGGGATGCGCAGCGGCGTCAGCGCGTACACCGCCGTGTAGATCGCGACGATGGGGATCTTCCACAGGAGGTCGAAGACGAGGCTGCCCAGCCCCATGGTGACGGAGGTGGCGGCGTCCTTCGTCTCGTACCCGGCTTCATCCCCGTCGGCGGCAGGATGGATCCGGTGGCTCACGATCTCCACGACGGTGAGCAGTACGAATGCAGGTATGGACCACAGCACGACATCGGGCAGGTTCGGCGGCATGCGTGCACCGTAAAGGCCCCCGGCCGACCGCCGCTAGACGTAGTTACCGACAAGTATTACCTGGGGTAAGGAAGTACTTGTTGGCGATCTCCGCCAAAAGCGGACGCTTGAACACCGGCTAGACACCGACCGCCCCGAGCAGCGCACCCGCCCCATATGTCACCGCCATGGCGAGCGCTCCTCCCGCCATGTTGCGCAGGATGGCGGGCCGCACCAGCGCCGAGCCGAGCCGCGCGCTGCTCCACCCCGTGAGGGCGAGCGCGCCGAGCACCGAGACGACGGTGACCCCGAGGCGCCAGTCGGCGGGCGGCAGGATGATCGCGAGCAGCGGGAGGAGCGCACCCACCGTGAAGGCCACGAAACTGGCCCAGGCGGCGTGCCAGGGGTTGGTGAGCTGGTCGGGGTCGATGCCGAGCTCCACGCGCGCGTGCGCCCGCAGCGCGTCCCGCTCGGTGAGCTGCTCCGCCGCCTCGCGCGCCACCTCACGGCTCAGGCCGCGCTGCTCCAACAGGCCGGTCAGCTCGGCCAGTTCCGCCTCGGGCTGCTCCCGCAGCTCGCGCCTCTCCATGGCGAGCGCGGCCTTCTCGGAGTCGCGCTGGGTGGACACGGAGACGTACTCGCCCGCGGCCATGGACATCGAACCGGCGAGCAGCCCGGCGAGTCCGGCCGTGAGCAGCGTGCTGCGGTCGCCCGTGGCGCCCGCCACGCCGACGACCAGGCCCGCTGTCGAGACGATGCCGTCGTTGGCCCCGAGCACGGCCGCCCGCAGCCAGTTGAGGCGGGAGGCGAGCGCGCCGCCGTGTGCTTCGTCGTGTCCAGCCACCTGATCGCTCACCCGGGGAGGGTCTCACCCCCGGGTGAGCGAATCCGGCAGGGGCACGCCGTCACCAGACGCGTACCGACCCCCCGGAGGCGAAGACGGGGCTCGTCGCGCCTGCCGGTGTCTCCTTGAGGGGTTCGTCCACTTCCCGGACCGTCGGTCCCACGCGCGCGGCCACCGCCCCCAGCCGCTCCAGGTCGAAGCCGTAGACCCGGGCCGCGTTGCCGCCGACCATGGCGGCTATCTCGTCCTTCGGGAGGCCCGCGTAGGCGATGCGGAGGCCTTCGCGCGAGAACGGGTGCGTGCCTTCGTCGTGCGGGTAGTCGCTGCCCCACATGATCTTGTCGAGGCCGATCCGGTCCCTCATCCGCGCCTCGTGCGGCCGCATGAAGCTCGCCCCGACGAAGCAGTTCTCGCGCCAGATCTCGGAGGGCCCCTTGCCCATCGAATCGGCGAGGCCGGCACCGAACTTCGACTCGGCGGTGCCCGTCCTCGACGCCGCCGCGACCAGGCGCCCGTGGTAGTAGTCCAGCATGTCGAGGACGCCCGGGATCCACCCCGAGCCCTGCTCGGTGAGCACGAGCCGCAGCTCGGGGTGGCGGCGGAACGCACCGCCGAACACCATGTGCCACAGCGCCCGGTGCGAGAACCACGTCGTCTCCACCATGAAGACGGCCCGCGCGGCCGGCTCGTCGCCCAGCGGCGGGGACGCCGACCCCGCATGGTGGTTGACCGGCACACCGCGCTCGGCGCAGGCCGCCCAGATCGGGTCGTACGCCGCCGAGTAGAGCTCCGGGAGCCCGCTGCCCGGTGGTGTCCCGGGCAGCAGGAGGCCCCCGTGCAGGCCCGCGTCCGCGGCCCAGTGGATCTCCTTGACAGCCGCGTCCACGTCGTTCAAAAGGATCTGGAAGACGCCCGCCCTGCGCCCCGGCGCCGCCGCGCAGAAGTCGGCGAGCCAGCGGTTGTGGGCGCGCAGACCGGCCCAGCGCTGCTCGAACTCCACCCGGGTGGGCGCCGGCGCCATCAGGGAAGCGCTCGGGAAGAAGGGCGGGATGGTGTTCGGGAAGACGACCTCGGCGACGATGCCGTCCTGCTCCAGCTCGCTGACGCGGCGGTCCGAGTTCCAGTTGCGGTCCGCGGTGTCGGCGAGCAGGTCCTCGTACGGATTGACGTAGGTGGCCGCCCACGCGTCGAACGCGTCGTGGTGGCGGGACTCCAGGTAGGGCCGGTAGTCGAGGAGATCGGCGCCCGCGTGGCAGTCCGCCGAGATGACGGTGTAGCGCTCCTCGGTCATGTTCTCTTCGGTCATGCGCTCTGGACTCATGTGTCCGCCCCCAGTACCGGGAAGTCGTGGTCGGTCAGCCAGTGGCGGCCCACGTCGCGTGAGCGCGCCCAGGACGCCTCGACGGCCGCCCGGCCCGCGTCGTCGGTGGCCTGACCGAGTTCGGCGGGCGTCGGGCCGATCCTGCGGGCCAGCGGCGCCAGCTTCTGGGTGTCGAAGCCGAAGACCTCGGCCGCGGCGAGACCCAGCATCCGGCGGGTCTCCCCCACCGGGATGTCGTGGAAGGTCTTCCTCAGCCACGCGCGCGTGTCGGGCCAGGTCCCTTCGGGGTGCGGGAAGTCGCTGCCCCAGAGGATGTTGTCGACGCCGATCTCGTAGCGCTGGGCGAGTTCGCGGCGCTTGGTGTTGGTGGCGCAGATGAAGAGCTGCCGGTCCAGGTACTCGTGCGGAGGCCGCTTGAGCTCGGCGAACGGGGAGAGCTTCTTGCCGCCGTGCGCGCCCAGGTAGAGGCGGTCCATGAACCACAGGAGGTTCGGCAGCCACCAGCAGCCGGACTCCGCGACGCCGAACTTCAGCCCCGGGTGACGTTCGAAGACGCCCGACCAGAGCATGAACCACAGGGGCCGCGCGGGCCACCAGGTCACTTCGGAGACGTAGATCCCCAGGTGGTCGCCGTACTCGTGCCGGGGCGCCGCCCCGGAGTGGGTCACCACGGGCATCGCGCACTCGGCCGCCGCCGCCCACACGGGGTCGTAACGGCGGTCGTGGTAGGGCGCCTTGTCGACCCACATGGAGGGGATCATCAGTGCGCCGAGTCCGGACTCCTTGGCCCGGTGGACCTCCGCGACGACCCGGTGGACCTCTCCGGTGATGGGCAACAGGGCGACCCCGCAGTGCCGTTCGGGGTGTTCGGACACGAAGTCGGCGAGCCAGCGGTTGTGCGCCTGCGCGCCCGCCATGCCGAGCTCCGGGTCCTGGTCCCCGGAGAGGCCGAGGCCCACCCCGAAGGGCGCTGCCGTCTGGCTGTCCACGGCGTCCGCGTCGGGGAAGACGACCTCGGCGGCCACCCCGTCGCCGTCGAGCTCCTTGAGGCGCTGTGCGGTCTCCCAACCGCCGCGCAGGCCCTCCTCGTTGTCCTGGAACCACTTGGCGGCGAACGCGTCGTTGCGGATGCCAAGCCGGGTCGCCTCCGCGCGGCGGGCGTCGCGCTCCCCCAGGAACTGATCGAAGTCCCGGTGGAAGCGGCTGTCGAGATAGGGCCGGTACTCCTCGGTGGGGAGCCCGGCGTGGCAGTCGGAGGAGATGATCAGGTAAGGGTCCTGGTCGGTCATCACGTGCCCTTCAGTCCAGAATGAAGCTCTCCAGATACGCCGGGTTCGCGCGGTCCAGCATCGACCGCGACCTGGCCTTGATCTGCCGGTCGCTGTGCTCGCTCTGAGGGAGCAGCCAGAAGCGGTCGGCCGCGATCCCCTCCGCCACGAAGTCCGCGACCTGCTCGACGGGCGTGAACTCCACCTCCTGGCCGGCGTCCTTCATCGCGGACTCCCACTGGTCGAGGCTGCGGTAAGGGGTCTTGCGGGGGCGGGACTTGGCGTACCGCTCAGGGCGGTTGCGGTGCGACTCCCACAGTCCGGTGCGCAGCATGTGCGGCCCCGGGAAGAGCACGGAGGCGCCCACGCGCGCGTGCTCCGCCTTCAGATGCGCGTACAGCGACTCCGTCATCGTCACCACGGCCGCCTTGGTGACCGCGTACACCGACGCGGTCGGCAGGGGCGCGATGCCGCCGTCGCCGGACGAGGTGTTGACGACGTGGCCGGGTTCGCCGCCCGCGATCATCCGGGGCACGAAGGCCTGGATGCCGTGGAAGACGCCCCACACGTTGACCTCGAAGGCCCACTTCCAGTCGTTCGGCTCGTGCTCCCACATGCGGCCCTCGGCCCCCGAGCCGACGCCCGCGTTGTTGCAGAGCACATGGACGGCGCCGAACGTCTCGTACGCCGCTTCGGCGAGCGCGAAGACCTGTTCGCGCGAGCCGACGTCGACCACGCGCGCGTGCACGCTCGCCCCGTCCTCGCGCAGCCCGGCCGCCGCCTTCTCCAGGGCGCCCTCCTCGACATCCGCGAGGACCACCTTGAGGCCGTCCGCCGCGAACCGGCGCGCCATGGCGAGGCCGATGCCACTGGCCGCGCCCGTGACGACGGCGACCTGCCCTTCCCGCAGCTCCATCTCAGAGGCTCCCCTCGGGCGGGCCGTCGAGGATCTGCTGCGGGTCGTCGTAGCGCTGGTGGATGTAGGGCAGCAGCGCCTGCGCGCTGACCCGCTCGGCCACCCGGCCCTTCTGGTCGGTGGTCTTCTCGCCGATGGTGATCTCGACGACCGCGCGCACCGGGAGGTCCGCGACCGGGTCGTACATCGACTCGCGCAGGACGACGTCCCCGGTGATGCCCTCCAGCTTGCGGACCTTCTCGTTGCGCACGCAGTGCACGAGCACCGGATCGGCGTCGAAGCCCGAACCGTCCACCGCGGGAAGGAACTTGAAGTAGAAGTCCGTCTTCCGCACCGGCTCCGGGATCGGCAGGTCGCCGCTGACCGCGCCGCGCACCTCCACGAAGGCGATGCCGTGCCGGGCCAGCGAGGCGCGGACGACCAGGCCGTCGCGCTCCACCTCGACCTCGCCCAGCTTCTTCGGCTCCCCGAAGACCTCACGCCCGCCGATCAGGGCCCGCTCGTGGGTCATCGGCATGACGAGCGGATACCAGCCCGCCACCCCGTCGTGCTCGGCGGCCACGGCCACCGAGCCCGCGCCGAGCGGGTAGCCCGGCAGGTCGACCTTGCTGATGTTGGCCCGCACCAGCGGCCGGGCCGTGGGCTTCAGCGGAGGCGGCAGAACGGCCGCCACCGCGTCCGGATCGCTCTCCCAGACCGCCACCACACCGGTGGACCAGATGTCGGGAAGCTTCGAACTCGCGGTGCGCGCCGCGGCGATCTCCGCCTCGGTGCGCGCTCCGTACCGTACGCGTGCCATGTCGTACCACCCTTCGTCAGGACTGCATGAGGTCTTGCGGGCGGTTCTGTAACACAGTTACAACAGGACTCGTGAAGAGTGAAGAGACGCGTACGCATCCGGACCGGGAACGCGGTCATCTCGACCGGGAACAGGTGCTCGCCGCCGCCACGGCGCTCGTCAAGCAGCACGGCCCGCAGGCCCTGACGATGCGCAGGCTCGCCGCCGAGCTCGGCACCGCCGTCACCTCGATCTACTGGCACGTCGGCAACCGCGAGTCGCTCCTGGACGCCCTCGTCGACCGCACCCTCGCCGACCTGGGCGACATCCGTCCCGCCGGCCGCACGCCCGACGGGCGCATCGTCTCCGTCGCGCGCGCCCTGCGCCGACGGCTGCGCGACCATCCGCATCTCGTCGCGATGGTGCACGAACGCGGCCTCACCGAGCGGATGTTCCTGCCCGCCCAGCAGGTCCTGGTCCACGAAGTGCACGCGGCGGGCCTGCGCGGCACCCGCGCCGCCGACGCCGTACGCGCCGTCCAGGTGCACGTCGTCGGCCACGTCCTGGTCGAGCGCAACCGCGAACGCGCTCCTGTCCAGAGCCCCGGCGAGGAAGAACTGTGGGGCGCGCGGACGGCCGAACAGGATCCGGCACTCGCCCGCGCGCTCGCCCGACCCGTCGACCCCGAGGCGCTGTTCACCCTCTCGGTGAAGGCACTGGTGTCCGGACTTCTGGGTCCCAGGGCCGACGGAAGCACACCCGACGGCGACCGAATCGGCCACGCGACCGACCCGCGCGGCGGACCGGGGACCTGACTGTCAGTCGTGGCCCGTATCCTCAGGGACCATGCTCGAAGACCAGACGACCGCAGCGTCCGCAGCCTCCTGGCCGGCCGCGTACCCATCGGGGTACGCGGTCGTCGACGTCGAGACCACAGGTCTCGCCCGCGACGACCGCATAGTGTCGGCTGCCGTCTACCGCGTGGACGCCCAGGGGGAGGTGGAGGACCACTGGTACACGCTGGTCAATCCCCAGCGCGACCCCGGGCCCGTCTGGATCCACGGCCTCACCAGTGAGCTCCTCGCGGACGCGCCGCTCTTCAAGGACATCGCCGGGGAGTTCGCCGCGCGTCTGGCCGACCGCGTCCTGGTCGCGCACAACGCCGTCTTCGACTGGTCGATGATCGCCAGGGAGTACGCACGGGCCGAGCTGACCGCCCCCGTGCGCCAGCGCCTGTGCACCATCGCCCTCTCCAAGGAGCTGCGGCTCCCGCTGCCCAACCACAAGCTGGAGTCGCTCGCCGCGCACTTCGGTGTCGAACAGCGCAACGCGCACAACGCGCTCGACGACGCGCGCGTGCTCGCCGAGGCCTTCCGCCCCAGCCTCCAGGCCGCGGCCGGCGGCGGGGTGCGGCTGCCGCTCCTGGAGTGCCGTCCGCTCACCGAGTGGTCCGACGGCGCGCCCCGGATCGTCCGTCAGCCCACCGGCCCGGGCTCCGCGGCTTCCTCGTACTCCTCGTTCGGTCCGTCGAGTTGGCGTCCCTCGCGCAAGCGGCCCGCCTGCCCTTACCCCAACCCGGGTCGGTACGAACCGGGCAAAATGCTCCAGCAGGGCATGCGCGTCGCCTTCTCCGGCGACACCTCCACCGAGCGCGAGCTGCTGGAGGACCGCGCGGTCGAGGCCGGGCTGCACATCGCGACGAGCGTGTCGCGGCTGACCAGCCTGCTCGTCACGAACGACCCGGACTCGGGCACCTCCAAGACCGTGAAGGCGCGGTCCTTCGGGACGCCCGTCATCGACGAGGCCGCGTTCGGCCAGCTCCTCCAGGACGTCGCTCCGGCGGCGGAGGGCTGAGCCGCCCGCAGCGTCAGACGGGTGAATTGTCGGCCCGGCGCCCGCCTGCTTGCTCGCATGCGGGCGCCTCGCGTCCCACCCTGTGGCGCATGGCACGTTGCGAGGTCTGCGGAAACGACTACGGCATGTCGTTCGAAGTGCACGCCCAAGGGGCCGTGCACGTCTTCGACTGTTTCTCCTGCGCCATTCACCGCATGGCGCCCATCTGTGAGCACTGCCGCTGCCGGATCATCGGCCAGGGCGTGGAAGCCGACGGGAAGTGGTACTGCGGTGCGCACTGCTCGCGGGCGGAGGGGCAGGTGGGCATCGTCGACAGGGTGTGACCCGGCTCCTCCCCGGGATCCCGAGGGCCCCCACGGCCCCGCACGGCCCGTGCCGTCCCTCGCGGACCCGTTCCGGAGTACCCCACCCCCGTGCACCCCACGACCGAGTTGTACCTTCGTGGGGTGTACCGCTTCCTGTTGTCCCGGCAGTGGGTGATCCTCACCCTCATCGCCCTCGTTCTCATCCCCACGATGATCGAGCTGGGCTTCTGGCAGTTGCACCGCCACGAGCACCGCGTCGCGCAGAACGCCGAGATCGCCAAGGCGCTCGACGCGAAGCCGGTGCCGGCCGAGCGGCTGACCTCCCCCGGGCACTCCGTCACACCCACCGAGCGCTACCGCCGGGTGAGCGCGCACGGGACGTACGACACGAAGGACGAGGTCGTCGTGCGGCGCCGCACGAACGCCGACGAAGAGATCGGCTTCCACGTCCTGACCCCGTTCGTCCTCGACGACGGCAAGGTCCTGCTGGTCAACCGGGGCTGGATCCCGGCGAACGGACCGCAGACCGCCTTCCCCAAGATCCCCGCCGCACCCAAGGGCAAGATCACCGTCACCGGCCGGCTGATGGCCGACGAGACGTCCGCGCAGAGCGGCATCAAGGACCTCCAGGGGCTGCCGGACCGTCAGATCATGCTGATCAGCAGCGGCCAGCAGGCGCACAGCCTCGGCAAGGAGGTGCTCGGCGGATACGTCGAGCTGACCTCGCCGGAGCCCCCGGGCGGCTCCCCCCAGCTGATCGGCGAGCCCGAGCACGGCGACATCGGCCCGCACATGGCGTACGCGGTGCAGTGGTGGCTGTTCTGCACGGGCGTGCCCATCGGCTGGGTGGTCCTGGTGCGCAGGGAGGTCCGCGACCGCCGCGCGGCTGCCGCGGAGGCGGCGCCCGCGACGGAGTCGACGCCGGCCGCCGTCTAGCGGGCCTCGCGTTCCGCTGTCGCGAGGCGGCAGGATAGAGCCATGGATCTTGGACTGAAGGACCGCGTCTACGTCATCACCGGTGCCACCCGTGGCCTGGGCAACGCCGCCGCGCGTGCGCTGGTCGCGGACGGCGCGAAGGTACTGATCACCGGCCGGGACGAGAAGACGGTCGCCGAGGCGGCGGCCGAACTCGGCGACAACGCCCGGGGCATCGCAGCCGACAACGCCGATCCGGCCGTCGCGGGCCGGCTGATCGCCGCCGCGCGTGAGCACTTCGGGAGCTTCGACGGCGTACTGATCAGCGTCGGCGGGCCGGCGCCCGGCTTCGTCGCCGACAACACGGACGAGCAGTGGGAGTCGGCCTTCGAGTCGGTCTTCCTCGGAGCGGTGCGGCTGGCTCGTTCCGCGGCGGCCGAGCTCGGCGAGGGAGGTGTCATCGGCTTCGTGCTGTCCGCCTCCGTGCACGAGCCGATCCCGGGGCTGACCATCTCCAACGGCCTGCGGCCGGGGCTCGCGGGCTTCGCGAAGTCGCTCTCCGACGAGCTCGGCCCCCGGGGCATCCGCGTCGTGGGACTGCTGCCGTCCCGTATCGACACGGACCGCGTGCGGCAACTGGACGGACTCTCCGCGGACCCCGAGGCGACGCGGGCGGGCCACGAGTCCCGCATCCCGCTGCGCCGGTACGGCACCCCGGAGGAGTTCGGGCGGACCGCGGCGTTCCTGCTGTCGCCCGCGGCGTCGTATCTGACGGGGATCATGCTGCCGGTGGACGGCGGGGCGCGGCACGGGTTCTAGGCGCCGGATTCCTCACGGTATGGGGCGATTGGTCGAGCCATGCCCCATACCGTAAAGCTCAACTGACCCGTTCGGCGCGGTGCTTCACGGCCCGCAGCTGCACCACCGCGGGCAGCCGGGCGAGGCCCGCCGAATCCCTCGCGTGCGCCAGCGCCTCCGTGGAGAGCCGGTGCAGTGCCTCACCGGGCGTCGCGTGGGGTTCCATGAGCAGCGACACCCGGGCCTCCGGCGCGTTGCGGCGCCCGGTCAGGGAGACCCCGGCCCGCTGCACGCCGTCCAGGGACTCCGCCTCGCCCACGAGCACGCTCTCCAGGGCGCGCCCCCGCAGCAGCGCGCCCTCGCCGTCCCCGGTCTCCACGAGCACCTCGGCCAGCCTGCGCCGCCGCAACTGCGCCGCCAGCCACCACAGGGCGAGCAGCAGGCACACCGCGAGCACGGCGATCACCGTGGGCCAGAACCAGCCCTCGTCCCGCCACCGCGACCGGTCCGCGTCGCTCACCAGGACGTCACGTTTTCCGTCGTGGATCCACCACGAAGGCGGCGACGCCCCGAGCCCGATGGCGAGGACCGAGCCGCCCCCGATCACGAGCACCAGGCCGAGCAGGCCGAGCACCACACGGTTGACCGTCTTCAGCATCGCGCTCAGCCCTTCCTGCCCGGCCGTGCCACCCGGACGGAGAGCGCGGGGCCACGGGCCAGGCCCAGGTCCCGGATGCCGTCCGCCAGCGTGGCGTCCAAGTCGCTTCGTACGTCGTCGAGTTCGCGGAAGTGCGAGACCGCGCGGACGTCCACCTTCGAGCGCGTCATGCGGACCCGCACCGACTGCACCCCGGACACGTCCATCGCACGGTCCCGCAGGACCGTGGCGGCGGCGCCCCGGTGCAGCCCGGCCCGTACGTCCGCGTCCGCGCGCCGCATGGCGAGGACCGCCCGGAGCCCGGGTGTCGCGGCGAGCACGAGCAGCCAGAGCCCGGCGGCCACGGCCACCCCGGCGCCGACGAGCACCGCCGTGTCGTCCAGGGGCCGTTCGGAGAGTTCGCGGGCGAGGTCGCGCCGCCAGGCCATGGCGTGGTGTCCGGCCCGCACCGCCGCGACGTCGTACAGCAGCAGCCCCGCACCGCCGAGAACCAGCAGCGCGAGGACGGTGGCGGGCACCCGCCGCGGTGACCAGAAGCGGGTCGCCCTGGTCTCGTCGGCCAGCGTGGGCGGCGGATCGTAGGCCGCCGCGGAGGCCGACTGGTCGAGTTCGCTCTCGGCGCGTTCGACGACGGGCAGCGGCTGCGTGCCACCGCCGCCGCCCGCTCCCTGAGGCCCCTGAGCCTCGCTCATCGCGTCCTCCCCTGCCTCGCGGCGCGCACGTGCGCCGAGTGCAGCCGCTCGACCTGGACCGCGACCTCGGGCACTTCCATCCCCGCCAACGCCTTTACCCGCTGGGTGACTTGGTGACGCACCGCACCGCACTGCCCGCCGATGTCCGAGGGGTAGTCGAGCTCGACGCTGACCCGGACGCGGGCGACGTCATGGCGGACGGTGACGGTCGCGTGCGGCGGCGAGCAGTCCGCGGGCGCCTCCGTCAGCGCCTCACGGGCCGCCTGCGCCGCGATCTTCGCGACCACCCGGTCGGCGATCACGGTCGCGCCGCGCTCCCCGGGCCCGACCTGAGCCGCCACGGCTCACCGCCGCCGGTCGTCGCCACGCGTACGGAAGAAGTCGCCGACCTCGAGGTCCCCCTCAAGGAACCGGCCGGCGACAAACCCTATGGCTCCCAGGGCGGCCACCAGCAAAAAGGCCCCGAACCCGCCGAAGTACCCGGCGAAGCCGAGCGCCATTCCGGCCACCATGCCGATCACGGCCATGCTCATCGTGCGCTCCTTAGCAAGACGCGGCTGAGGTGGGGCTGATCCCGTACGGGAGTGTCACTGGAGGCGGCCTTGCGGCTCATCGTCTTCCTCGTCCGGGAGCTTCACATCGCTCACCGCGATGTTGACCTCGACGACCTCAAGACCGGTCATGCGCTCGACGGCCCCGATGACGTTCTCCCGGACATCGCGCGCGACGTCCGCGATCGACACCCCGTACTCGACGACGATCTCCAGGTCGAGCGCCGTCTGCACCTCGCCGACCTCGGCCTTCACGCCGCGTGACACGGACTTGGAGCCGGAGCCGCCGGGCACCCGGTCACGCACGGCCCCGAAGGTCCTCGCGAGTCCGCCGCCCATCGCGTGCACACCGTCGACGTCGCGGGCCGCGAGCCCGGCGATCTTCTCGACCACGCCGTCCGCGATGGTCGTGCGCCCCCGGGTGGCGGGATCGCCGCCGCCCCTCTTGGTCGTGCCGCTCTTCCCCACCGCCTCGTCCGGGGACCCCTTGGTGAGGGCCTCCTGAGACAGGTTCCGCTGTCCGGTGTCGCTCATGACCGTCTGTCCCTTTCGAAAGGGGATCTACTCCTTCGCCCACACTAAGTGCGGTTACGTCCTCGCGCGCCAGGGATGCGGCAGGCTGGGGCAATGACCGGTGACGGATGGACCGAGGCGGTACGGCGGCAGCTCGGCCTGGGGCGGGTGCTCCCCCTGGGCGGACCGGGTGACGGCTCCTGGCTGACCGAGGCGTGCGCGGACGGGGTGCTGCGCCATGCGGCGGATCGGGTGAGCGGTGTGCGTCTCGGCGGTCTGCGGGTGGCGCTCGCCGACCCTTCGACGGCGTACGCGCCCTGCGTGCCTGCGCCGCCGAGCGCGCTGCCGCCGGGGCCGCTGCGGATCACAGCGGAGTTCGCGGCCGAGCCCGCCGAGCCGCTGCCCGCGGCGGCGGCCCGGCTCCGGGAGGCCCTGTTCGCGGCCGCCGGGGAGCGGCTCGGCCTGGTGGTCGACGAGGTGGACCTCAGCGTGACGACGCTGCTGGACGCGGGGCAGGCCCCGGTCGACGTACCGGCGGACCCGGAGAAGGCACCGCAGGACGGGGCGGGGGCGGCCCCCGGGAGCGGGGAGGAGGCCCGGGTGGCGAGCGCCGCGCTCGACGTGCCGGGCGTGCGGCGGCTGACCGGCGCCCTCGGCGGCTTCGGCCGCGCCGTCCACCTGGCGGAGTTCCGGGCGGCGGACGCCTCGCTGCCGCACCGGCACGCGCGCGTGGAGCTGGCCACGGACCGCGAACACCGCGCCCTGGACGTGGCGCTCGCGGTCCGTACGGCGGTCGGTGCGGCGCTGCCGGACCGCCCTTCGGTGACCGTCCTGGTCACCGCGGTGGAGTGAGGCGTCAGTCGCCGAGGCCCGCCAGGTCGCGCAGTCGGCGTCCCTGCGCGGCGCGCTCGGCGGTGCGCTGCTCCTCGTACGTACGACCGGCGACGCCCTGCAGCAGGGCCTTGGTCTCGATGACGGCGTCGCGCGGGGCGGTCAGGAGCGCCGCCGCGAGGTCGCTCACGGACGCGTCGAGCTGGTCGGCGGGCACGACGAGGTTGGCCAGGCCGACGCGCTCGGCCTCGGCGGCGTGGACGAACCGCCCGGTGGCGCAGATCTCCAGCGCGCGGGCGTAGCCGACAAGACCCACGAGGGGGTGCGTGCCGGTGAGGTCGGGCACCAGGCCCAGGCTGGTCTCGCGCATGGCGAACTGCACGTCGTCGGCGGCGATCCGCAGGTCACAGGCGAGCGCGAGCTGGAAGCCCGCACCGATGGCATGCCCCTGGACGGCAGCGATGGACACGATGTCGCTGCGCCGCCACCAGGTGAACGCCTCCTGGTATTCGGCGATCGTCGCGTCGAGGACGTCGTCGTCGCCGCGCGCCAAATCGATGAATGACGGCTCACCGTCGAAGCCCTCGGGCGTGAACGCCTGTCGGTCGAGGCCCGCGGAGAAGGACTTGCCCTCACCGCGGAGCACGACGACACGGACACTGCCCGGCAACATCCGGCCTGCCTCGGCCAACGCCCTCCACAGCGCGGGAGATTGGGCGTTGCGCTTGGCCGGGTTGGCCAACGTCACCGTGGCGACGGCCTCGTCGACAGTCAGGCGTACGCCGTCCTTGTCGAGTACCGGTGCGGATCCGCCGAGTTCACTGCCGGGCGAAACCATAGGAGCCTCCGATGGTGGTGTGCAGTCGGTCCGGACGCAGGTACGCGCCCGTAAGTGACTGCACAGTAACCACCCGGCCGATCAGTCGATCGACCGGGTGGCCACCGTCGAAGCCGGTGAACCGCCCGCAGCCGTCAGCCGGCTGCGGCCTTCTTGCCTCGCGTCGCCCCGCCGCGTCCCCGCAGCGTGACTCCGGACTCGCTGAGCATGCGGTGCACGAAACCGTACGAACGGCCCGTCTCCTCGGCCAACGCCCGGATGCTCGCACCGCTGTCGTACTTCTTCTTCAGGTCTGCCGCGAGCTTGTCACGCGCGGCGCCGGTTACCCGGCTGCCCTTCTTCAGAGTCTCGGCCACCCGTGCCTCCTCATAGGAAGTGCGCTCTGGACTTCTCATGATCACCCCTCCCGGGCTTCCTGGCCACCCATTCGGCAAGGTCCGTACGACGAGCTTTCCCGTCAGGGAAGGCGACACCACGAGCGGAATTAACGATTCCGCTCGTCGAATTCCGTGCGGCCGAATGGGTTGCGGGAGGAATTGCCAGGTCAGCGGGGTGCCGGGCGAGAATCGGGTCGTACGCCCGTGGCGCCGATGAAATCCGTGTATCCGGCACTTCGGTACGAGGAGACCTCACACAGATGAAGGATCACGGCTCGGCCGAATGATCCATACGCAGTGGATCAGTTATTCGATCAACCAATGTGGACGCCCTGGCGGGAGCCCGGGGATCAGGCGAGAGCGACCAGATCCGCGTAGTCCTGGCCCCACAGGTCCTCGACGCCGTCGGGCAGCAGGATGATCCGCTCCGGCTGGAGCGCCTCCACGGCACCTTCATCGTGCGTGACGAGGACGACCGCGCCCTTGTAGGTGCGCAGGGCGCCGAGGATCTCCTCGCGGCTCGCCGGGTCGAGGTTGTTCGTGGGCTCGTCGAGGAGCAGCACGTTGGCGGAGGAGACCACCAGGGTGGCGAGGGCCAGACGGGTCTTCTCGCCGCCGGACAGGACGCCCGCCGGCTTGTCGACGTCGTCGCCGGAGAAGAGGAACGAACCGAGCGTCTTGCGCACCGCGACGAGGTCGAGGTCGGGGGCGGCCGAGCGCATGTTCTCCAGGACCGTGCGCTCCGGGTCGAGGGTCTCGTGCTCCTGCGCGTAGTAGCCGAGCTTGAGGCCGTGGCCCTCGATGACCTGCCCGGTGTCGGGCTTCTCGGCACCGCCCAGGAGTCGCAGGAGCGTGGTCTTGCCCGCGCCGTTGAGGCCGAGGATCACGACGCGCGAGCCCTTGTCGATGGCGAGGTCGACGTCCGTGAAGATCTCCAGCGAGCCGTACGACTTCGAGAGGCCCTCGGCCATCAGCGGGGTCTTGCCGCAGGGCGAGGGGTCCGGGAAGCGCAGCTTGGCGACCTTGTCGCTCTGGCGCACCTCGTCCAGACCGGCGAGAAGCTTGTCGGCGCGCTTGGCCATGTTCTGCGCGGCGACGGTCTTGGTGGCCTTGGCGCGCATCTTGTCGGCCTGCGAGTGGAGCTGGCTGGCCTTCTTCTCGGCGTTCTGACGCTCGCGCTTGCGGCGCTTCTCGTCGGACTCGCGCTGCTGCTGGTAGAGCCGCCAGCCCATGTTGTAGACGTCGATCTGGGCGCGGTTGGCGTCCAGATAGAAGACCTTGTTCACGACCGTCTCGACCAGGTCGACGTCGTGGGAGATCACGATGAAGCCGCCGCGATAGGACTTGAGGTAGTCCCTGAGCCAGACGATGGAGTCGGCGTCGAGGTGGTTCGTCGGCTCGTCGAGGAGCAGGGTGTCTGCGTCCGAGAAGAGGATGCGGGCCAGCTCGACGCGGCGGCGCTGACCACCGGAGAGCGTGTGGAGGGGCTGGCCGAGCACGCGGTCGGGGAGGCTGAGCGCGGCGGCGATGGTGGAGGCCTCGGCCTCGGCGGCGTAACCGCCCTTGGTGAGGAACTCCGTCTCCTGGCGCTCGTACTGCTTCATCGCCTTGTCGCGGGTGGCGCCCGAGCCGTTGGCGATGCGCTGTTCGTTCTCGCGCATCTTGCGGATCAGGGTGTCCAGGCCGCGGGCGGAGAGGATGCGGTCGCGGGCGAGCACGTCCAGGTCGCCGGTGCGCGGGTCCTGCGGGAGGTAGCCGACCTCTCCGGAGCGGCTGATGGTGCCGCCGGCCGGGATGCCCTCACCGGCGAGGCACTTGGTGAGCGTGGTCTTGCCCGCTCCGTTGCGGCCCACCAGACCGATGCGGTCGCCCTTGGCGATACGGAAGGTGGCGTTCTCGATGAGGATGCGGGCGCCGGCGCGCAGCTCGATGCCGGAAGCGGTGATCACGGACAGACTCCTGGGCAGGGGGTGGGATGGACGGCGGAAGGGCTGAAGGCGATCACGCCGTCTAATGCACGAGGAGAATGGCCATGCGGCCAATTCTAACGGGGCGCTGCAAGCTCTTTTTCTGCCCGGGTCGGTACGTCCCCGGGGGCGCCGCCCGGCAGCTCGTTACCCAGGGGCGTGCGGCGGGGCACGATCCGGCCGAGGCCGTCCACGGCGATCAGCTGCGAGGTCCACGGTGTCGCGGCGTCGCCGCAGGGCTGGGCCACCATCAGGGCGCCCCGGTGGCGCACCGCACGGGCGGGCTCGAAGGCGCAGCCGCCGCGGGCGGGCAGCACCCAGCGCAGGTCGCCGTCGGCGCTGCGGTAGGCGGCGATGCGCTGCGGGGTGACGACGGCGAGCATGCGGCCGCGGGGGTCGAGCGGCTGGAGGACTCCGGCGGCTCCGCGGGCGGCGGGCGAGCGCAGCCAGGGGGCGCTGCCGGGGATGGCGCGGTGCCAGCGGACGTTGCTGCCGTCGGCGCGTGCGGTGTCGGTGACCAGGCCGTCGCTCCAGAGCGCGACGGCGTGCCCGGGGACGGGGAGCAGCACGAGCGGGCGTGCTCCCTCGCGGCTGTACGTCCAGCGGGCGCGCCCGGTCGCCGGGTCGTACGCCTGGACCGATCGCCCCGTCGTGCGGAGCTCGGGGACCATGTCACCGTCCACGCGCGCGTGGACGGTGACATGGTCCCCGTAGGGGGCGGGCCGCGAGTGGTGGGCCGCGGTGATGAGCGGCAGGGCGAGCAGGCCGAGGGCCACCGGGAGGGCGAGCCGGGAGCGGCGGCGGGCGGACGCCGGTCGCACCGGGCCGGATCTCACTGGCCCGGATCGCGCTGGCCCGGATCGCGCTGGCCCGGATCGCGCTGGCCCGGATCCGGTCGCCTCGAACGGCACTACGGACACGACGCCACCCCTCTGCGGCACATCTGCCGGTACCTCTGCCCATGGAACAGGCGCAGAGCGTAGCGGCGGCAGCGCCGCACGGCCCCGGGCGACGGCCGCGACACGGCGCACCGATCGGCCGGGGTCCCCCGTTCGGACCCCCGTCCGGCGCCGCACGGAGTGGGGCATACCAGGATGAAGGCGCCGACATCTCGGCACAGGGCGGCGCGACCGCCGCCCCGGATGCGAGGCAGAGGGTGGTGCGCCCATGCAGTTCGACGACGACGCCGATCTGGACACGTCCGAGGTGCAGGACGTGCGGGGCAGCCGGATCCCCGGCGGCAAGGCGACGGTCGGCGGCGGCATCGCGGGCCTGATCGCGCTGGTCCTCGGGCTGCTCTTCGGGGTCGGCCCGGACCAGCTCGGCCTCTCATCGGGCAACGACGAGCCCGCCGCCACCTCCTCGTCCCTCGCGCAGGTCCAGCAGACCTGCCATACGGGGCAGGACGCGAACACCAAGGAGGACTGCCGCATCGTGGCGGTGGTCAACAGCGTGCAGGACTTCTGGCGTGCGGAGTTCCGGCGCAGGAACGCGAGCTACACCCCCGCGTCGACGGTCCTGTTCACCAGCCGGGTGGGCACGGCATGCGGCGCGGCGACGTCGGCGGTCGGACCGTTCTACTGCCCCGGTGACCGGAAGGTCTATCTGGACCTGGGCTTCTTCGAGGAGCTGCGGACCAAGTTCGGATCCAGCGGCGGCCCCTTCGCCCAGGCGTACGTCGTGACGCACGAGTACGGGCACCACGTGCAGAACCTGATGGGGACGCTGCAGCGCTCCCAGGACGGGCGGACGGGGCAGAACAGCAACGCGGTGAAGGTCGAGCTGCAGGCCGACTGCTACGCGGGCGTCTGGGCGCGGCACGCGACCCGTACCCCCGACGACAAGACGGGCAAGCCGCTGATCACCAGCCTGACCGAGGCGGACATCCGCGAGGGCCTGGACGCGGCGGCCGCCGTGGGCGACGACCGCATCCAGGAGAAGTTCCAGGGCCGGGTCACCCCCGAGTCCTGGACGCACGGCTCTGCCGAGCAGCGGCAGCAGTGGTTCTACCAGGGCTACCGCACCGGCGACATGGCCCAGTGCAACACCTTCCGGTGAGCTGAACGGCTCCCGGAGCTGGTTCAGACGCCGCCGGTGTGCACCTGGAAGGCCGCCCGGCGCACGGCCTTGGCGAGCGCCGGGTCGGGGTGGGCCGCGGCGAGGGCGACCAGGACCTGGACCGTGCGGGGATGGCCGATGCGGCGGACCTCGTCGAGGAGCGCGGGCACCGTGGGCTGCACCGCGGACTCCAGGTGCCGTACGAGGAGATGGATCTCCCCGTGGTCGGCGACGGCCGCGGCGGTGTCGACCCACAGCCACGTCGACTCGTCCCGCGTCAGGACGAGGTGGACGTCCTCGGGGTCGGCGCCCTCCTGCTCGGCCAGCCAGATCAGGGCGTAGGGCCGCAGCGAGGTCTCGTCCACGACGGCCCGCACCTCCGCCTCGGCCGGGGCGCCGACCACCCGCAGGGCCTCGAAGGCGAGGCCGCGCAGCAGGGCGTCCTCGCCGCGGGCCGCGGTGAGCAGCTCGGCGACGGCGCTGCCGACGGGGCGGGCGGCGAGCCAGGCGCGGTACTCGGAGCGGGCCGCGTTCGGGCGCAGCCGCGCGCAGCCGCGGAGCATGTCCTCGGCGGACTGCTCGATGTTCCCCGCGGGGCTCTGCGCGGCCACGCAGATCTGCTCCAGCTTGACCCAGACCGCCCAGGAGCCGAGCGGCGTCAGAGTGGCCTGCCCGTCGGCGTACGTCAGTGCGCCGACGGCGGACAGGCCGCGCAGCGCCCAGTCCAGGAGGGTGGCGAGGGACGGGGTGTCGGCCGGGTCCACGGGCTCGGGCTGCGGGCCGTAGGGGATCTCGCAGCGTTCCGTGCGCAGTTCCGTGACGCGCTGGTCGAGGAGGTCCAGGAGCTGCGGCACGGGGACGGGGCCCGCGGAGAGCTGCAGCAGGGTGAGGAGCTGCGGCATGGCCTCGACGGTCTCGGCGACGAGGGCGGGCGCCAGTTCGCGCGATGCCGCGTGCGTGAGCGACCAGGCGTCGAAGAGGGCGACCCAGCCGCGCAGTACGGCGGCGTCGTCACGGTCCCAGGCGCGCAGGCGCCAGCCGGGGCGCGCGCTGTCGCCGTGCACCTCGATGAGGCCGGCGAGCCGTGCGGTGTCCCAGTCGGCGCGGACCTGATCCGGGGTCAGCCCGAGGTCGGCGGCGGCCCGTTCGGCGGTGGTGGTGGAGAGGGTGCCGCGGGCGCCCTCCCCGCCTTTGGCGTCCGGGGCCGCGGCGCGGCTGCGTCCCGGGTGCAGCGAGGCGTCCGCCCAGCGGGCGAGCCGCACGGCGTCGGCGAGGACTTTGCGGGCCATCCGGGCGAGCTCGCCGGGGGCGGGTGTGCCCTCGGGCGGGCGGGGCGCGGGACGGCGCGCACGCTGCTGTGTCACTGCGCCGGGGGCGGTCAGGGGCCGCGCTGTGCCGCGCTCCGCCCCCGCTCGCCTGTCGGCCCTGGGGGACTGAGCGCGGACGAGTCGGAGCCTTGAGTCGCGCGGGATACGGGACGTCACGGGAGCAGTCTTCCTGGTGACCGTCCGAAAACCCAAACGGAATGCTTGCGCAAGGCTTCGGGGCGCTGCGTCAGGGGGCTTTCACGCGCTACATGAGGGGCGTGAGGAAGCGTCGCAGTGCCTCTTCGTAGCCAGCGGGGTCGGCGTTCCACATGGCTCCGTGGGGCGCATCCGGAACGGTGTGCAGAGTGACCAGTTCCGGGCGTCGTTCGGCCAGTTGACGGGAAAGCGCCCAGGGGGCGATCACGTCGTCGGGGCCGTGGAAGAGGAGCGTGGGCACCTTGAGCACGCCGGGGTCGGCGGCCTCCAGGATGCGGTCGCCGCGCAGGCCCGTGCGGCCCTGGGCGGCGCGCACCGCGAGCGGCAGCAGAGCGCCCGGTGTGCGCCGGGCCGCGGCGAGCGCGCGCAGGGTGGTCTCCCAGTTCAGCACCGGGGAGTCCAGGACGATGCCGCTGATCCGGTCGCGCAGGGCCGAGTACGCGGCGGCGTGCAGGGCCATGGCGCCGCCGGTGGACCAGCCGTGCAGGATCACGTTCTCGGCGCCTTGGCGCACCGCGTAGCGGATGGCCGCGTCCAGGTCGCGCCACTCGGTCTCGCCGAGGTGGCCCAGGCCGTCCGGGGAGCGGGGCGCGCCGAGGTCGCCGCGGTAGGCGAGGTCGAGCACCGGGAACTGCTGGCGGTGCAGGAAGTCCATGACGACCATGGGGTGCTCGCGGGTGGTGCCGAGGCCGTGCACGGTGATCACCCAGGTGTCGCGGACGCCCGGCACGAACCAGGCGGGCAGGCCGCCGAGTTCGCCGGGGATGTCGACGTCCGCGTGGTCGATGTCCAGGGCGGCGTGCGGGTCGCCGATGTGGACCTGCGGGGTGAGCCAGACCTTCGCGCCCGGGTCCAGGGAGCCATGTGTGACGCGCTCCAGGCGGCGTACGACGGTGTCCGCCTCGTGCGGCGCGGAGTCCAGGACGGGCCCGATCACGGCGTGGCAGCCGTTGCCGCTGAGGCCGTACGTGCCGGGGCGCAGGCTCGCGAGGGCGCGGGTCAGGGTGATCCGGCCCGCGGCCGTGGAGTGGACGGTGAGGCGGGGCTCGGTCGGCAGCGGGCGGCCCGGCGGAGCTTTCAGGGCCGCGTTGCTGGCGAACCGGCCCGCGGCGACGGCGGCTGCGCCGCCCATGAGGGCGGTCGTGACGGCGGTGACGGCCGTTGCCGTCGCTTTGGCTGGGCGCACCTGCCCAGTGTCCGGCCCTGACGGGTCCTGGGCCAGTGGGCGGAGCCCGCGGGGTGATGTCGGTTCGTCCGCGGCATCCGCTTCCACGTCACTGCCGCCCGTAGCCCCGCAGCCTGTCCGCCGCTTCCCTGAGCTGCCCCGCGGACAGGAGGCTCGGGGCGTGGCCGGGCACGGAGCTGGCCGTCAGCCAGAGGCGGGACATCCACTCCAGCTGCGCGGTGCGGTCGTACGCCTGGTCCAGGGTGTCCCCGTAGGTGATCGTTCCGTGGTTCTGGAGCAGGCAGCCGGTGCGCTCCCCGAGGGCCCGGAGCATGTTCTCGGCCAGCTCGTCCGAGCCGTACGGCGCATACCGGGCGACCCGGACCGGGCCGCCGAGAGCGGCCGTCATGTAGTGGATGGGCGGGAGTTCCGGGACCAGGGTGGAGACGGCGGTGGCGTGCACCGCGTGGGTGTGGACCACGGCTCCGGCCCGCGTGGTGCGGTAGACCGCCAGGTGCATGGGCAGTTCGCTGGTCGGGGCGAGGTCACCGAAGAGCTGGTTGCCGTCCGTGTCGACACCGACCGCGTTCCGCGCCGTCAGCCGGTCGTACGGCACCCCGCTGGGGGTGACGAGGATCGTGCCGCCGACGCGCACCGAGACATTGCCCGACGTGCCGACCACCAGACCGTCCGCCACCGTTCTGCGGGCCGCCGCCACCAGCTCTTCCCACGCCCGCTCCATCGCGCCCTGCCGGACCTCGTCGCCTTCGCCCCGCTGCTCCGTCATGCGGTGATCCTGCCAGCAGTGGGGCCGGCCGCGAGGCCGTCAGCGGTTCCGGCCCTCGGCGGGGCGGAACTCGCCGAGATTGCCGGGATTCCGGTTTCGGCCACGGGCAGGCCGAGAAGGCGCCCCTGTGCGCCACCACCCCTACGGGGTGATCAGGATCTCTCCAACGGATCGCCGAACCGCTGAAGAGGTCCGCCCGGGGGCGGACGGCACGGGCCAGGCACCCCAGAAGCCCGGAATCCAGGCTTCCAGCCGCCGCTCCGGGCGATCTTCGTCAGGGCCCCGGCACAACCGGAGTGACAGTGCCGCGCATTGGGTCACCGCACGGCCCGACCCAGTTCACTTTCCGTTCACCCACATTGCCTACATTCCACTTGCCACTGACGTCCAACAGAAGCCTGGGTAAATGGAACACATCACGCTTCTCCTCGGGATCGTGATCGTTACCGCTCTCGTGTTCGACTTCACGAACGGTTTCCACGACACGGCCAACGCGATGGCGACCACCATCTCGACTGGCGCTCTCAAGCCCAAGACGGCGGTGGCCATGTCCGCCGTGCTGAACCTCGTCGGCGCTTTCCTCTCCGTCGAAGTCGCCAAGACCATCTCCGGCGGCATCGTCAACGAGGACGGACTGAAGACAGAGGTGATCTTCGCGGCCCTGGTCGGCGCGATCCTCTGGAATCTGCTGACCTGGCTGGTGGGCCTGCCCTCCAGTTCCTCCCACGCACTCTTCGGCGGCCTCATCGGCGCCGCTGTCATGTCGATGGGCTGGTCGTCGATCAACGGCGGCACCGTCGTCACCAAGATCCTGCTCCCCGCGATCGCCGCGCCCCTCGTGGCCGGCATCGCCGCGACGCTGGCCACGCGCCTGACGTACCGCATCGGGCGCAACACCGACACCAGGGCGACCGCCAAGGGCTACCGCACCGGTCAGATCGCCTCCGCGGGCCTCGTCTCGCTGGCGCACGGCACGAACGACGCGCAGAAGACCATGGGCATCATCACGCTCGCCCTGATCACCGGCGGCGTCCTGAACCCGGGTGCCAACCCCCCGATGTGGGTCATCGTCTCGGCCGGTGTCGCCATCGCGCTCGGCACGTACCTCGGCGGCTGGCGCATCATCCGCACCATGGGCAAGGGCCTCACGGACCTCGCGCCGCAGCAGGGCTTCGCCGCTCAGACCAGCGCCGCGACCGCGATCCTCGCCTCCTCGCACATCGGCTTCTCGCTCTCCACCACCCAGGTCTGCTCGGGCGCCGTGATGGGCGCGGGCCTCGGCCGCAAGGGCGGCGTGGTCCGCTGGTCCACGGCGACCCGGATGTTCGTCGCCTGGGGCCTCACGCTGCCGGCCGCCGGTCTGGTCGGCGCGGGCGCGGAGTTCCTCACCAAGCAGGGCCCCTGGGGCGTCGCGGCGACCGCCGCGCTGCTGGTGGCCGGCTCGGCCGTGATCTGGGTGCTGTCCCGGCGCAACGCCGTCGACCACACGAACGTCACGAACGACCAGCCCGGCGCTCTTGACGCCGAGCCCGCCGGTGTCGTGACCACCGCGATCGCCGCCGTCAGTCCGCCGCCCACCGGGTCGGCCGTGACCAGCACCGACGTCGACCTCGTCAAGACCACCATCCCGGCCCCGACCAGCACCGTGGCGGACCCCGCCCGGCCCGCAACGGTGTAAGGAAAAGTCAGCATGGACATCGACTGGGCAGCTCTCGGCTCCGTATTCGGAGTCAGCCTCGGGGTGACCGTGGCCCTGGTGGGCCTGTTCACCCTCGGCATCGTCGGTCTCGCCAAGCGCGAGGCGGCGACGTCCGGCGCCCCCTCGGCCGCAGGCGGCACCGCCGCGGCGGCACGCACGGGCGCGTACGTGTGCTTCGCGCTCTGCGCGGCGGCAGTGGCGTACGGGATCTATCTGATCGTCGCCTGACGACCGGCAGTTCTCGGTGGGGTGGGGGGCGGGGGGGGGGGGGGGCCCCCCCCCCCGCCCCGCCCGGGGGCCGGCCCCGGCCGCCCCGGCGGCGGCGGGGGGGGGCGCCCCCCCCGCCCCCCCGCCGGCACC
>NZ_JBEZVL010000001.1:63380-205131 GCF_040636975.1 Streptomyces sp. NPDC032198
GTGTGTGGTTCTCGTTCTTTTAGGTCTCGGTTTTGGGGGGGGGGGGGGGGGGGGTGGGGGGGGGGGGGCCCCCCCCCCCCCCCACCCCACTCTCTTGTCCGTGGGCCCGGCAAGGAGCCGTCAGAGGCCCGGCTGTGGGCCTCAGCACACTCTCCCGTCGCAGGTCAACGGCGAGTTGACGGGCCTTCGCGGGCCGTGGTGGACTGCCGGAGCCAATACGGCAGCAGGAGAGGAAGCCGGTGCGAATCCGGCGCGGTCCCGCCACTGTCATCGAGGAGCTGACTCCTCGGAAGCCAGGAACTCTCGCCGCCGATCACGTCGAACCAGGGCGCGGACACCCTGAGTGAGGACATATCGCCATGCGCGGCCGCCCGTTGCAGGACCAGTTCCCGAGCGTGAGCTCCCCTCTCGGCACAACGGCCGGCTGAACCGATGCGTGCCGATCGCGACTTCGCGTACGGCGCCGCCGCCGGCCTCCTCGGTGATCTGTTCCTCGGCGATCCCCGCCGCGGGCATCCGGTCGCCGCGTTCGGGCGGGCCGCCGCTGCCGTCGAGCGTGTGCTGTGGCGTGACCACCGCGGGTGGGGCGCCCTGCATGCCGTGGTGTGTGCCGGAGGTGCGGCCGGTGCCGCCGTCCTGGCCTCTTCCCTTGTACGTGACTCGCGCGCCGCGTCCGTCGCGCTGACCGCCGCCACCACCTGGGCCGTGGTCGGCGGCACCTCGCTGGGGCGTGAGGCGCGGGCCGTCGGCGGGGCGCTGGCCGCCGGGGACATCGAGGTGGCGCGGGAGCGGCTGCCGCATCTGTGCGGCCGGGATCCGCAGGCACTTGACGCCGACGGCATCGCGCGCGCCGTGGTCGAGTCCGTCGCCGAGAACACCTCCGACGCCGTGGTCGGGGCGCTCGTGTGGGGCGCCGTCGGCGGCGTTCCCGGGCTCGTCGCCTTCCGCGCCGTCAACACCCTCGACGCCATGGTCGGGCACAAATCCGCGAGGTACCGGCGCTACGGCTGGGCCTCCGCGCGGCTCGACGACGTACTGGGATGGCCCGGGGCCCGGCTCACCGCCGTGCTCGCGGCTGCCGCCGGGGACTCGCCGCGGGGAGCCCTGCGCGCCTGGCGCGGCGATGCGGCGAAGCATCCGAGCCCCAACGCGGGGCCCGTCGAGGCCTCCTTCGCCGGGGCGTTGGGCGTACGGCTCGGGGGGACGCTCTCGTACGCGGGGCGCGTCGAGCACCGGCCCGTCCTGAACGGGGACGGGCGGGGCGTCGAAGTCACCGACATCGAGCGGGCCGTGAAGCTGTCGCGGCGGGTCGGGCTGCTGGCCCTGGGCGTCGCCGCGGCCGTGAGCACACTACGGAAAGGCAGGGCCTCATGAGCGGTGGACTGCTCGTCGCCGGGACGACGTCCGACGCGGGGAAGAGCGTCGTCACCGCCGGGATCTGCCGGTGGCTGGCGCGCAAGGGGGTCTCCGTCGCGCCCTTCAAGGCGCAGAACATGTCCCTCAACTCCTTCGTCACGCGCGAGGGTGCCGAGATCGGGCGGGCCCAGGCCATGCAGGCGCAGGCCGCCCGGGTCGAGCCGAGCGCGCTGATGAACCCCGTGCTGCTCAAGCCGGGCAGCGACCGCAGCAGCCAGGTCGTCCTGATGGGCAAGCCCGTGGGCGAGATGAGCGCGCGGGGCTACCACGGCGGGCGGCAGGAAGCGCTGCTCTCCACCGTCGTGGGATGCCTGGAGGAACTTCGGGGCAGCTATGACGCCGTGATCTGTGAAGGCGCGGGCAGTCCCGCCGAGATCAATCTGCGGCGTACGGACATCGTGAACATGGGGATCGCGCGGGCCGCCCGCTTCCCGGTGGTCGTGGTGGGAGACATCGACCGCGGGGGCGTCTTCGCCTCCTTCTTCGGGACGACCGCGCTGCTCAGCGCCCAGGACCAGGAGCTGGTCGCCGGGTATCTCGTCAACAAGTTCCGGGGCGACGTCTCGCTGCTCGAACCGGGGCTCGACATGCTCCATGAGCTCACCGGGCGGCGGACGTTCGGTGTGCTGCCGTTCCAGCACGGCCTGGGCATCGACGAGGAGGACGGGCTCCGGGTGTCCCTGCGGGGCGCCGTGCGGGAGTCCGTGGTCGCTCCCCCGGTCGGTGCGGACGTGCTGCGGGTCGCCGTCTGTGCCGTACCGCTGATGTCGAACTTCACGGACGTGGACGCGCTGGCCGCCGAACCGGGCGTCGTCGTGCGGTTCGTGGACCGGGCCGAGGAACTCGTCGACGCCGACCTGGTGATCGTCCCAGGCACGCGCGGGACCGTGCGCGCCCTGGAGTGGCTGCGCGAACGCGGCCTCGCGGACGCGATCGCCCGGCGTGCTGCGGAGGGGCGGCCCGTGCTCGGGATCTGCGGCGGCTTCCAGGTGCTCGGCGAGCACATCGAGGACGACGTCGAGTCGCGGGCGGGCGCCGTGGACGGGCTCGGGCTGCTGCCCGTGCGCGTGCGGTTCGAGCGGGAGAAGACCCTCGCGCGGCCCGTCGGCGAGGCCCTCGGAGAACCCGTCGAGGGGTACGAGATCCATCATGGCGTCGCTCAAGTCCTGGGCGGGGAGCCTTTCCTGGACGGCTGCCGCGTCGGCGAGGTGTGGGGCACGCACTGGCACGGCTCCCTGGAGTCCGACGCGTTCCGGCGGCGTTTCCTCACCGAGGTGGCCCGCGCCGCCGGGCGCCGTTTCGTGCCCGCGCCCGACACCAGCTTCGGCGCACTGCGCGAGGAGCAGCTCGACCTGCTCGGCGACCTGATCGAAGAACACGCGGACACGGACGCGCTGCTCAGCCTGATCGAGACCGGCGCACCCGCCGGTCTCCCCTTCATCGCACCGGGGGCACCCTCATGACCGTCCTGCTTCTGTCCACCGCCGACACGGACCTCCTTGCCGCCCGTGCCTCCGGCGCCCCCTACCGCATCGGCAACCCGACCCGGGTCGACGTGCAGGACGAGCTGCCCGCGCTGATCGAGGGCGCGGACGTCGCCGTCGTACGCCTGCTCGGCGGCAAGCGTGCCTGGGAGGACGGGCTCGCGGCGCTGAAGGCCGCCGGGATCCCGACGGTGCTGCTCGGCGGCGAGGCCGTGCCGGACGCGGAGCTGATGGCCGAGTCGACCGTGCACGCCGGGTCGGTGGCGGAAGCCCTGCGGTATCTCGTCGAGGGCGGCGCGGAGAACCTGCGTGAGCTGGTGCGGTTCCTCAAGGAGGACGTCCTCGCGGCGGGACCCGCGCGCTCCGGTGACGCCCATGAGCGGCAGAGCGCCGAGCCGAAGAAGATGCCCGAGTACGGGGTGCACGGCACGCGCCCGTTCGTCGAGGGCCGGCCGACCGTGGGTGTGCTCTTCTACCGGGCGCACCAGCTCTCCGGGAACACCGGCTTCGTCGACACGCTGTGCGAGGCGATCGAGGCGCGGGGCGCCAACGCCCTTGCCGTGTACTGCGGTTCGCTGCGCGGCGCGGACGCGGGACTGTACGAGATCCTGGGGCGGGCGGACTCCCTGGTCGCCACCGTCCTCGCGGCGGGCGGCACGCACGCCTCGGGCGCGAGCGCGGGCGGCGACGAGGAGGCGTGGGACATCGGCGCGCTCGCCGACCTCAACATCCCTGTCCTGCAAGGACTGTGCCTGACCTCCTCGCGTGCCACGTGGGACGCGTCGGACGCCGCGCTTTCCCCCATGGACGCGGCCATGCAGGTCGCGATCCCCGAGTTCGACGGCCGCATCATCACTGTGCCGTTCTCCTTCAAGGAGCAGGGCCCCGACGACGTACCGGTGTACGTCGCCGACCCCGAGCGCGCCGCCCGGGTCGCCGGAATCGCCCTGCGCCACGCCCGGTTGAAGCACAAGCCGAACGCGGAGAAGAAGCTCGCCCTGGTCTTCACCGCGTACCCGACCAAGCACTCGCGCGTCGGCAACGCGGTCGGCCTGGACACCCCCGCGTCGGCGGTGCGCGTCCTGGACTCGCTGCGGGACGCCGGGTACGTCGTCGAGGGACACCCGGACAACGGCGACGAGCTCATCCACCGGCTCATCAACGCCGGTGGCCACGACGTCGAATGGCTCACCGAGGAGCAGCTGGCGGCCGCCCCCGCGCGCGTGCCGCTCGCCGACTACCGGGCGTGGTTCGACACGCTGGCCCCGGAGCTGCGCGACGGCATGCTGCAGGCGTGGGGCGAGCCGCCCGGCAACCTGTACGTGGACGGCGACGACATCGTCCTCGCGTCCCTGCAGTTCGGGAACGTCGTCGTGATGATCCAGCCGCCGCGCGGCTTCGGCGAGAACCCGATCGCGATCTACCACGACCCCGACATGCCGCCCTCGCACCACTACATGGCGGCCTACCGCTGGCTGGAGATGTCCTTCGGCGCCGACGCGGTCGTCCACATGGGCAAGCACGGCACGATGGAGTGGCTGCCGGGCAAGGGCCTCGGCCTGAGCGGGGGCTGCGCCCCGGACGCGGTGCTCGGCGAGCTGCCGCTGATCTACCCGTTCATCGTGAACGACCCGGGTGAGGGCACCCAGGCCAAGCGGCGCGGGCACGCGACCGTGGTGGACCACCTGGTGCCGCCGATGGCGCGCGCGGACACGTACGGTGATCTGGCGAAGCTGGAGCAGCTGCTCGACGAGTACGCGCTGGTCAGCGACCTGGACCCGACGAAGGCGCCTGCGGTGCGGGCGCAGATCTGGACGCTCGTGAAGGCCGCCGAGCTCCACCACGACCTGCACGTGGACGAGCAGCCCGACGACACCGCCTTCGACGAGTTCGTCATGCACATCGACGGCTATCTGTGCGAGATCAAGGACGTGCAGATCCGCGACGGTCTGCACATCCTCGGCGGCGGCCCGGAGGGCGAGGCCCGCGTCAACCTGGTCCTCGCCGTGCTGCGCGCCTCGCAGGTGTGGGGCGGTCAGGCCAACGCCCTGCCCGGTCTGCGGGCCTGTCTCGCCGAGCACTTCGGGCTGAGCGAGAAGGAGCTGCTCGCCGAGCCGGGCGCCGCGGTGAAGGTCGCCGACGGTCTCACCTCGCTGGTCGACGGGCCCGCGCGGTCCGGCGCGGACGCCCTGGACCTCCTGGAGCAGCTCTGCCGCCGCCTCGCGGAGGGCATGGAGGAGCGCGGCTGGGAGCTCGCCGCCGTGCGGGAGCTCGTACGGGACGTGGTCGGCGTCGAACTGCCCCCCGCCGTGGCCGTGTTGGGCTTCGCCTGCGAGGAGGTCGTGCCGCGCCTGGCCCGCACCACGGACGAGATCGGGCACATCCTGCTGGCGCTCGACGGCGGATTCGTCCCGGCCGGGCCTTCCGGTTCGCCCACGCGCGGGCTCGTGAACGTGCTGCCGACCGGCCGCAACTTCTACTCCGTCGACCCCAAGGCGATCCCCTCGCGCCTCTCGTGGGAGGTCGGCCAGTCCCTCGCCGACTCGCTGATCGCGCGCTATCTGGCGGACACCGGTGACTACCCGAAGTCGGTCGGCCTGACCGTGTGGGGCACGTCGGCGATGCGCACGCAGGGCGACGACATCGCGGAGATCCTGGCGCTCCTCGGCTGCCGTCCCGTGTGGGACGACGCGTCGCGGCGCGTGACCGGCTTCGAGATCGTGCCGGTGGAGGAGCTCGGGCGGCCCCGCATCGATGTGACGGTGCGGATCTCCGGCTTCTTCCGCGACGCGTTCCCGCACGTCATCGGCCTGATCGACGACGCGGTGCGAGCCGTGGCGGAACTGGACGAGGAGCCTGAATCCAACTACGTACGGGCGCACGCCGACGAGGACACCGGCGAGCACGGTGACCGCAGGCGCGCCACCTCCCGCATCTTCGGCTCCAAGCCGGGCGCGTACGGCGCCGGTCTGCTTCCGCTGATCGACGCGCGGAACTGGCGCAGCGACGCCGACCTCGCCGAGGTGTACGCGGTGTGGGGCGGCTACGCCTACGGGCGCGGCCTCGACGGCAAGGCCGCGCGCGGTGACATGGAGACGGCCTTCCGGCGGATCGCCGTGGCCGCGAAGAACGTGGACACCCGGGAGCACGACCTGGTCGACGCGGACGACTACTTCCAGTACCACGGCGGCATGGTCGCCATGGTGCGGCACCTGACGGGTGAGTCGCCCGAGGCGTACGTCGGCGACTCCGCGACGCCCGACCAGGTGAAGACCCGCACGCTCGGCGAGGAGACCCACCGCGTCTTCCGGGCCCGCGTGGTCAACCCCCGCTGGATGGCGGCCATGCGGCGCCACGGATACAAGGGGGCCTTCGAGATGGCCGCCACCGTCGACTACCTCTTCGGGTACGACGCCACGGCGGGCGTGGTCGACGACTGGATGTACGAGAAGCTCTCCGCCGAGTACGTCTTCGACCCCGAGAACCGGGAGTTCATGCAGAAGTCCAACCCCTGGGCGCTGCGCGGGATTTCCGAGCGGCTGCTCGAAGCGGCCGAGCGCGGGCTGTGGGCCGAGCCGGACGCGGGAACCCTGGAGCGGCTCCGGGCCACCTACCTTGAGCTTGAGGGCGAGCTGGAGGGGGACGGGTGAGGCCCGCCGTCCCCTGCCCCGCCCTGGACCACGCAATGGAGGCCTTGTGAGTACCCCCTATCCGTTCACCGCCCTCGTCGGACAGGACGACCTGCGGCTCGCCCTGCTGCTCAACGCCGTGTCCCCCGCCGTCGGCGGCGTGCTCGTGCGCGGCGAGAAGGGCACCGCCAAGTCCACGGCCGTGCGGGCCCTTTCGGCCCTCCTTCCGCAGGTGCCCGTCGTGGCCGGCTGCCGGTTCTCGTGCGACCCGGCCGCCCCCGACCCCGCCTGCCCCGACGGTCCGCACGACGCGGGCGGGGCCACCGTGCGGGACGCGCGGATGGTCGAACTGCCCGTCGGAGCCTCCGAGGACCGCCTGGTCGGGGCGCTGGACATCGAGCGTGCGCTCGCCGAGGGCGTCAAGGCCTTCGAGCCGGGGCTGCTCGCCGACGCCCACCGCGGCATCCTCTACGTCGACGAAGTGAACCTGCTGCACGACCACTTGGTCGACCTGCTGCTCGACGCCGCCGCCATGGGCGCCTCGTACGTCGAGCGCGAGGGCGTCTCCGTGCGCCATGCCGCGCGGTTCCTGCTCGTGGGCACCATGAACCCCGAAGAGGGCGAACTGCGCCCGCAGTTGCTCGACCGGTTCGGACTCACCGTCGAGGTCGCCGCGTCGCGGGAGACCGACCAGCGCGTCGAGGTCGTACGGCGACGGCTCGCGTACGACGACGACGCGGAGGGGTTCGCCGCGCGGTGGCACGACGAGGAGTCCGCGCTGCGGTCCCGGATCGTCGCGGCGCGCGCCCTGCTTCCCCACGTACGGCTCGGCGACGGGGCGTTGCGGCAGATCGCGGCCACCTGCGCAGCCTTCGAGGTCGACGGGATGCGGGCCGACATCGTGATGGCGCGTACGGCGACGGCCCTGGCCGCCTGGGCCGGACGCGAGGACGTGCTCGCGGAGGACGTGCGGCAGGCCGCGCTCCTCGCGCTGCCGCACCGGCGCCGCCGCAACCCCTTCGACGCGCCGGGCCTCGACGAGGACAAGCTCGACGACACGCTGGAGCAGTCGGCCGACGACGAGGGCGACGGCGGGGACGACGACCCGGACGGCGGCGGCCCCGGTGGCGGCGGCCGGCCGCCGGAGGGCGGGCCCGACACCCCTGAAGGCACCCCCGACGCCTCCGACGCTCCCGCCACGGAGAGCGAGGGCGGTGAAGCAGGGCAGGACGAGAACGCCTCCCCCGCGCAGTCCCCGGCCGCCGGTGGCGGCGAGCAGCAGGCCGTGCGAGCCGCGGAGCCGTTCCGCACCAAGATGCTGAGCGTGCCCGGCCTGGGTGAGGGTGCCGCGGGGCGCCGCTCCCGGGCGCGGACCGAGCACGGGCGGACCACCGGGGCCCGGCGGCCCCAGGGGGCGCTCACCAAGCTGCACCTGGCGGCCACCGTGCAGGCCGCGGCCCCGCATCAGCGGGCGCGCGGGCGCTCCGGGCGGGGGCTCGTCGTGCGGCGGGACGATCTGCGGCAGGCGACGCGGGAGGGGCGTGAGGGCAACCTCGTGCTCTTCGTCGTGGACGCCTCCGGGTCCATGGCCGCCCGGCAGCGCATGAGCGCCGTGAAGGGCGCGGTGCTCTCCCTGCTGCTTGACGCGTATCAGCGGCGGGACAAGGTCGGGCTCATCACCTTCCGGGGTGCGGACGCCACCGTGGCGCTGCCCCCGACCTCCTCCGTGGACGCCGCCGCCGCCCGACTGGAGACGCTGCCCACCGGCGGGCGTACGCCCGTCGCCGCCGGACTGCTCAAGGCGCACGAGGTGCTGCGGGTGGAGAAGCTGCGGGATCCCGCGCGGCGGCCGCTGGTCGTGGTTGTGACGGACGGGCGGGCCACGGGTGGCGTGGAGCCGGTGGCCCAGGCGGGGCGTGCGGCGCGGCTGTTCGGGGCGGCCGGGATCGCTTCCGTGGTCGTGGACTGCGAGTCGGGGCCCGTGCGGCTCGGGCTCGCCGGGCAGCTCGCGGGTGAGCTCGGCGGGACCGCCGTGACGCTCGACGAGCTGCGGGCCGAGTCCATCGCCGGGCTCGTCAAGGACGTACAGGGAACTCGGATGAGGAGCGTGGCCTGATGCCGCAGGGGCAGCCGAGCGTGGTGCCGGACGACGGGCTCACCACGCGTCAGCGGCGCAACCGTCCGCTGGTGATCGTGCACACCGGGATCGGCAAGGGGAAGTCCACCGCCGCGTTCGGGCTCGCGCTGCGGGCCTGGAATCAGGGGTGGCCCATCGGGGTCTTCCAGTTCGTGAAGTCGGCGAAGTGGAAGGTCGGCGAGGAGAACGCCCTCAAGGTCCTCGGGGCCTCCGGCGAGGGCGGGTCCGTCGACTGGCACAAGATGGGCGAGGGCTGGTCGTGGATCCAGCGCGCGCCCGCCGAGGGCGAGCAGAGCAACGAGGAGAAGGCCCGCGAGGGCTGGGAGCAGGTCAAGCGCGACCTCGCCGCCGAGACGTACCAGCTGTACGTTCTCGACGAGTTCGCCTACCCCATGCACTGGGGCTGGATCGACGTGGACGAGGTCGTCGAGACCCTCCGGACGCGCCCCGGCAACCAGCACGTGATCATCACCGGGCGCAACGCGCCCGAGGCCCTGGTCGGCTTCGCCGATCTCGTCACCGACATGTCCAAGGTCAAGCATCCGATGGACGCCGGGCAGAAGGGCCAGAGGGGCATCGAGTGGTAGCTCGGCTTGTGGTCGCAGCGCCGTCTTCCGGAAGCGGGAAGACGACCGTCGCCACGGGGTTGATGGCCGCGTTCACGGCGGCCGGGCTCGCCGTGTCCCCGCACAAGGTGGGGCCCGACTACATCGATCCCGGGTATCACGCGCTGGCCACGGGACGCCCCGGCCGGAATCTCGACGCGTACCTGTGCGGGCCCGACATGGTGGCGCCGCTGTTCGCGCACGGGGCCCGCGGGTGCGACCTCGCGGTGGTCGAGGGCGTCATGGGGCTCTACGACGGCGCTTCGGGGCAGGGTGAACTCGCCTCCACCGCGCAGGTGTCGAAGCTGCTGCGGGCGCCCGTCGTCCTCGTCGTCGACGCGTCCTCGCAGTCCCGGTCCGTGGCCGCGCTGGTGCACGGCTTCGCGTCCTGGGACCCGGAGGTGCGGATCGGGGGCGTGATCCTCAACAAGGTGGGCTCCGCGCGCCACGAGGAGCTCCTGCGCGAAGCCCTGGACGAGTCCGGGGTGCCGGTCCTCGGGGCGCTGGGGCGGGCCCCGCAGGTGCGGGCGCCCTCCCGGCACCTGGGGCTCGTGCCGGTGGCCGAGCGGCGGGCCGAAGCCGTGGATTCGGTGGCCGCGCTGGCCGCGCAGGTGCGGGAGGGGTGCGACCTGGACGCGCTGCTCGCCCTGGCCCGCAGTGCCCCCACGCTGGGCGCCGAGCCCTGGGACCCGGGTCCTGCTGCCGCCGGTGGCACGCGGCCCGTCGTCGCCGTCGCCGGTGGCGCCGCGTTCTCCTTCTCGTACGCCGAGCACGCCGAGCTGCTCGAAGCCGCCGGAGCCGAGGTCGTCACCTTCGATCCGCTGCACGACGAGGAACTGCCGCCGGGCACCGCCGGACTGGTCATCGGGGGCGGATTCCCCGAGGTGTACGCGCCGGAGCTCTCCGCCAACGAGCCGCTGCGCAAGGCCGTCGCCGAACTGGCCCTGAGCGGCGCGCCCGTGGCCGCCGAGTGCGCCGGACTGCTCTATCTGACCCGGGAGTTGGACGGGAAGCCGATGTGCGGGGTGCTCGACACGCACTCCCGCATGTCCGAGCGGCTGACCCTCGGCTACCGCGAGGCCGTCGCCGTCTCGGACAGTTCCCTCGCGGCCGCCGGGACCCGGATGCGCGGGCACGAGTTCCACCGCACCGTCGTCGAACCGGGCGCCGGGGCGGTCGCCGCCTGGGGGATGCACGCTCCTGAGCGGCGCCTCGAAGGCTTCGTACAGCAAGGTGTGCACGCGAGTTACCTGCACACGCATTGGGCCGCCGAACCCGGTATCGCCCGTCGGTTCGTAGAGAGGTGCGGAGCATGAGCAGCAAGCTGACCGGTGTCGGGGTCGGGCCCGGAGACCCGGAGCTCGTCACCGTCAAGGGCGTCAACGCCCTGCGCGCCGCCGCCGTCGTCGTCGTGCCCGTCATGGCCGCGGTCGACGGGACGGACGGCGGGGAGCGCGGCCGTGCCGAGGCGACCGTGCTGCACTATGTCCCCGAGGACAAGGTCGTACGCGTCGTGTTCGCGCTCAACGAGCGCAGCGACCGGCAGCGCCGCGAGGCCGCGTGGGACGCCGCAGGCCAGCGGGTCGCCGCGCTGCTGCGGGAGAACGGCTCGGTGGCGTTCGCGACGATCGGCGACCCCAACGTGTACTCGACGTTCACCTACCTCGCGCAGACCATCGCGGAGCTCGTGCCCGGCGTCGAGGTGGAGACCGTGCCCGGGATCACCGCCATGCAGGACCTCGCCGCGCGCAGCGGTGCCGTCCTCACCGAGGGCACCGAGCCGCTGACGCTGGTGCCGGTGACCGCGGGCGCCGCCGTGCTCAAGGACGCGCTCGCCGGGCCCGGCACGGTCGTCGCGTACAAGTTCGGGCGGCTCGCCCATGAGGTGGCCGCCGCGCTGCGGGAGACCGGGCGGATCGACGACGCGGTGTGGGGTTCCGCCCTGGGGCTGCCCGAGGAGTCCGTCCAAGGGGCCGCCGACCTCGGTGACGCCCCGCTGCCCTATCTGTCGACCCTCATCGCGCCCGCGCGGCGCGAGGGCGGCCGGGGCGGGAAACTGTGACCTCGGCGCATGCCGCGGCCTCACTCCGCGATGCCCACCACCAGCCAGATGAACGCCGCTCCCGCCACCGTGCACAGCAGCGTCGAGCGGGCCGGGTGCTCGTGGTGCGCCTCCGGCAGGATCTCCGCGGCGGCCAGGTAGAGCAGCGCTCCGCCGAAGAAGCCGAGATATCCGCCGAGCAGTTGCTCCGGAATGGTGAACAGGAGCGTCGAGGCGGCGCCCGCCACGGGGGCCACCGCGTCCGCGAAGAGCATCGCGAGGGCCTTGCGGCGGGCGTTCCCGTACAGGCTGGTGATCGTGTACGTGTTGAAGCCGTCCGCGAAGTCGTGGGCGATGACCGCGAGCGCCACGGCCGTCCCCATGCCTCCGCCCACCTGGAACGCGGCGCCGATCGCTACGCCGTCCATGGCGCTGTGACCGACCATCGCAGCGGCCGCCGTCAGGCCCACCTGGGGGACCCGGCCGTTCGTGTGCTCGTCCCCGCCGTGCGCGGCGTGCCGGCCCGCGAGGAGCCGTTCCACGAGGTGCGCGGCGAGGAAGCCCGCGACGAACAGGAGCAGCGCCGCCGGTACGCCGAAGACGGGGGCGCCCGCGGCGTCCAGCGCCTCCGGCAGCAGGTCGAGGCCGACCACGCCGAGCATCAGACCGCCCGCGAGCCCGAGGACGAGGTGGCGCCGGTCAGTGACCCGCTGGGCCGTCCAGCCGCCCACCAGGGTCATCACGAAAGCGCCGAGCGCCACGAACACCGCCATGCGCCCTTGCTAGCCGATTGACCCCCTGCCCCGCACGTCCGACATCCGGCCGCGGGGCGACAACCGCTCGATTCTGTCCGTTCACGAGAGGAACCACACCCATGGCCGACGCCGAAGCCACCACCGGCAAGGTGACCTTTGTCGGGGCAGGGCCCGGCGCAGCCGACCTGCTCACCTTCCGGGCCGCGCGAGCGATCGCGGACGCCGATGTCGTCATCTGGGCGGCAAGCCTCGTACAGCCCGAAGTACTCGAACACGCGCGTGCAGGCGCAGAGATCCTCGACTCGGCGACGATGTCCCTCGAAGAGGTGGTCGCCGTCTACGAGCGGGCCGCCGCCGAGGGCCTGAAGGTGGCCCGCATCCACTCCGGCGACCCGGCCCTGTGGGGCGGCACGCAGGAGCAGGTCGACCGGTGCGCCGATCTGCGGGTGGAGACCGAGATCGTGCCCGGCGTCTCGTCGTTCTCGGCGGTCGCGGCGATCGCGCAGCGCGAGCTGACGGTCCCCGAGGTCGCGCAGTCCGTGATCCTCACCCGGCTCGGCGGCGGCAAGACGCCGATGCCGCCCGGCGAGGAGGTACGGGAGTTCGCGCGGCACGGCACGACGATGGCGCTGTTCCTCTCCACGGCCCGCAGCGGCCAGCTGGTGCGGGAGCTCCTGGAGGGCGGCTACCCGACGACCACGCCCGTCGTCATCGCGTACCAGGCGACGTGGCCCGAGGAGCTCATCCTGCACTGCACCATCGAGACCCTGGAGGAGACGGTCAAGGAGCACAAGCTCTGGAAGCACACCCTCTTCCTGGTCGGCCCCGCGCTCGCCGCGCACGGCACCCGCTCGCACCTGTACCACCCGGGCCACTTCCACGGCTTCCGCAAGGCCGACCCGCAGGCGCGGGCCGCGCTACGCGCCGAGAAGGCCACTTCATGATCACTGTCGTCGGTACGGGGACGGGGGCGCCGCTCGACACGGCCGCCCTCGACGCGGTGCGCGCCGCGAGCCTCGTGGTGGGCGCACGGCGGCACATCGACGCGGCCGGGCCGCCGCCGGGGACGGCCCGCGTGGTGATGGGGCCGCTCGCCCCCGCGCTCGACGCCATCGAGGAGCGGCTGGCGAAGGCGGACCCGGCGGACGGCGGTGTCGTCGTGCTCGCCTCCGGGGACCCCGGGTTCTTCGGGATCGTGCGGGCGCTCGCCGAGCGGTTCGGGCCCGCCGAGCTGGACATCCGGCCCGGCGTCTCGTCCGTCGCCACCGCCTTCGCGCGGGCCGGGCTCCCGTGGGACGACGCGGTGGTGGTGAGCGCGCACGGGCGCGATCCGCGCACCGCCGTGAACGCCTGCCGCGCGCACCCCAAGGTGGCCGTCCTGACCGGCCCCGGCGGCGGCCCCGCCGAGCTGGGCGCCGAGCTGATGCGCCGCGCCGACACCCGCACCCTGGTCGTGGCCTCCGCCCTGGGCGACCCGGTGCACGAGCGCGTCGAGCGGGTCACGCCGGCCGAGGCCGCGGGCCGTGACTGGGGCGGCGCGGTGAGCGTCGTCCTCTGCCTGGACGAGGAGCGGGTCCTGGCGCCGGTGCGGACCGTCGCCGGGGCGCGGCTCACCCCCGACCGATGGGCCCTGGGCGAGGACGAGTTCACGCACCGCGACTCGATGATCACCAAGTTCGAGGTGCGGGCGCTCGCCCTGGCCAGGCTCGGGCCGCGCCTCGGTGACCTCGTGTGGGACATCGGCGCGGGATCGGGGTCGGTCGCCGTGGAGTGCGCGCGGTTCGGGGCGGCCGTCGTCGCCGTGGAGAAGACCGCCGACGGCGTCGAGCGCGTCCGGGCGAACGCCGCCGCGCACGGTGTCGACGTACGGGCCGTGCACGGGGCCGCGCCCACCGTCCTGTCCGATCTCTCGGACCCGGACGCCGTGTTCATCGGCGGCGGCGGCCGTGAGCTGCCCGCCATAGTGGCCGCGTGCGCGCGCCGTGCGCGACGGACCGTCGTGGTCGCCCTGGCCGCGATCGACCGGGTGCCCGCGGTCCGGGCCGCGCTGAGCGGTGCCGGGTACGACTGCGACGGGGTGCTGCTGCAGTCGTCGCGGCTCGCGCCGCTGCCCGGTGGGGTCTCGCGGCTCGCCGCGGCCAATCCGGTCTTCCTGGTGTGGGGCACCCGCCCCACATCTTCCTTGCCTGACCTGTCTGAAGGAGTAGTTCAGTGATCGGCCTGATCTCCGCCACGTCGGCGGGCGGCGCGGCACGCGACCGCGTCGCCGCGACATGGCCCTCGCGGACGCGGGTGTACGAGGGTCCCGTTCGGGAGGCCTTGGAGCAGGCCTTCGCGGAGTGCGAGCAGGTGGTGTGCTTCCTCGCCACCGGCGCCGTGGTGCGCCTTGCCGCGCCGCTCCTGCGGGGCAAGGACGTCGACCCCGGGGTCGTGTGCGTCGACGAGGCCGGGCGTTTCGCGGTCGCGCTGCTCGGCGGCCACGAGGGGGGCGCCAATGCCCTTGCTCATGAGGTGGCGGACGTCCTGGGGGCCACGCCCGTCGTGACGACGGCGACCGACTCCGTGGACGCGGCGGGGCTCGACACGCTCGGCCTGCCGGTGGAGGGGGACGTCGCCGGGGTCACCCGCGCGATCCTCGACGGCGAACCGGTCGCGCTGGACGCGGAGTTGGCCTACCCGCTGCCCGCGTTGCCGTCCAACGTCACACCGGGGCAGGGACACCCGGTCATCCGGGTGTCGGACCGGGTGTGCGAACTCGGTCCGGGTGAGGTCGTGTTGCGGCCCGGCTCGCTCACCGTGGGCGTGGGCGCCAGCAAGGGTGCTCCCGTCGAGGAAGTCCTCGGGCTCGTCGAGGACACCCTGCGTGACGCGGGGCTCTCCCCCGCGTCCGTCGCCGCGCTGGCGACCGTCGACGCGAAGGCGGAGGAGCCCGGCATCGTCGGGGCCGCCGCGCGCCTCGGGGTGCCGGTGGTGACGTACCCGGCCGACGAGCTGGCCGCCATCGAGGTGCCGAACCCGTCCGACGCGCCGCTCGCCGCCGTCGGTACGCCCTCCGTGGCGGAGGCCGCGGCACTGCGCGGCGGCGGTGAACTCCTGGTACCCAAGCGGAAGTCGGCGCCCGAGGGCCGTGCGCCCATGGCGACCTGCGCGATCGTGCGCAAGGAGCCCCGCGGGCGGCTCGCCGTGGTCGGGCTCGGTCCCGGCGCCCGCGATCTGCTGACGCCGCGCGCCCGCGAGGAACTGCGCAGGGCCTCGGTCCTGGTCGGCCTCGACCAGTACGTCGACCAGATCCGTGACCTGCTCAGGCCCGGCACGAAGCTCATCGAGTCCGGCCTCGGCGCCGAGGAGGAGCGGGCCCGTACCGCCGTCGCGGAGGCCCAGAAGGGGCAGGCGGTCGCGCTGATCGGGTCCGGTGACGCGGGCGTGTACGCGATGGCGTCGCCCGCGCTCGCCGAGGCGAGCGACGACATCGACGTCATCGGCGTGCCCGGCGTGACGGCCGCGCTCGCCGCCGCGGCGATCCTGGGCGCCCCGCTCGGCCACGACCACGTGTCCATCAGCCTGTCCGACCTGCACACTCCGTGGGAGGTCATCGAGCGCCGGGTGCGCGCGGCGGCGGAGGCGGACATCATCGTCACCTTCTACAACCCGCGCAGCCGGGGCCGCGACTGGCAGCTCCCGAAGGCCCTGTCGATCCTGGCCGGGCACCGGGAGCCGTCGACGCCCGTGGGCGTGGTGCGCAACGCGTCCCGCCCGGACGAGTCGGCGCGGCTGAGCACGATCGGTGAACTCGACCCGTCGATCGTCGACATGATGACGGTCGTGACCGTCGGCAACACCGCGACCCGCGAGATCGCGGGCCGCATGGTGACCCCGCGCGGCTACCGCTGGCAGCACGCGGCCACCCCTTCGGACCCGGCCGCCCCTTCGGAGGTGACCAAGTGACCCGTGTCGTCCACCCCATCGAGCAGGAGTCGTTCCGGCGGCTGCGGGCCCGCCTGGACACCTCGCACTTCGCGCCGCTGACCCGCGCGGTCGTGGAGCGCGTCATCCACTCCGCGGCCGACCTCGACTACGCGACGGACCTCGTCACCGACGAGGCCTCCCTCGTGACCGCCCACGCGGCGCTGCACGCGGGTGCGCCCGTGGTCGCCGACGTGGAGATGGTCGCCGCGGGCATCACGAAGCGGCAGACGATCTGCCGCCTCAAGGACGCCAAGTCCCATGCGGGCCTTACCCGTTCGGCCCACGCGATCCGCCTCGCGTACGAGGAGGTGGGCCCCGGCGCGATCTGGGTGATCGGCTGCGCGCCGACCGCCCTGGAGGAGCTGCTCGTACTCGACGCGGCGCCCGCCCTGGTGATCGGCCTGCCGGTCGGCTTCGTGGGGGCCGCGGAGTCCAAGGCGGCGCTGCGCGAGAGCGGGCTTCCCGCCGTCAGCAATGTGTCGGAGAAGGGCGGTTCGGCGGTGGCCGCGGCGGCGCTGAACGCGTTGCTGTACCACCCGGCGCCGTCCGACGAGGCCTCACTGCCACACCACCCCGCGCCGTCTTCCGGTGCGAACGAAACAACCCCCGAAGCATCCAAGGAGTCCCAGTGACCACCCCGCCCGCACTGCTCATCGCCGGACACGGCACCCGTGACGAGGCCGGGGCGGCCGCCTTCCGGGACTTCGTGCAGGAGCTCGCCCGCCGCAACCCCGAACTCCCGGTCGCCGGCGGCTTCATCGAACTGTCGCCGCCGCCGCTGGGCGACGCCGTCACCGACCTCGTGGACCGGGGCGTCAAACGCTTCGCGGCCGTCCCCTTGATGCTGGTGTCGGCCGGGCACGCCAAGGGCGACATCCCCGCGGCCCTCACCCGCGAGAAGGAGCGCCACCCCGGCATCTCGTACACCTACGGCCGCCCGCTGGGCCCGCACCCCTCGCTCCTGAAGGTCCTGGACCGCCGCCTGGACGAGGCGCTCGGCGGCACGGCCCGCACGCCGGAGGACCGCGCGGACGTCACGGTGCTGCTCGTGGGCCGCGGTTCGACCGACCCGGACGCCAACGCCGAGGTGCTCAAGGCGGCGCGGCTGCTGTGGGAGGGGCGCGGTTACGCGGGCGTGGAGACGGCGTTCGTGTCGCTCGCGGCGCCGGACGTGCCGTCGGGCCTGGACCGCTGTGTGCGTCTCGGCGCGAAGCGGATCGTGGTCCTGCCGTACTTCCTGTTCACCGGCATCCTGCCGGACCGGGTCCGCCAGCAGACGGACGGCTGGGCGGCGGCGCACCCCGATATCGAGGTGCGCTCGGCGGACGTGATCGGCCCCGAGGAGGAGCTGCTCGACCTCGTCATGGAGCGCTACCGCGAGGCGGTCAAGGGCGATCTGCGGATGAACTGCGACTCCTGCGTCTACCGCATCGCGCTGCCCGGCTTCGAGGACAAGGTGGGGGCCCCGCAGCAGCCGCACTTCCACCCGGACGACGACGGGGACCACGCGCACGGCCATGGCCACGGTCACGGCCACCACCACGGATCCCATGCGCACTCCCACTGAGACCGGCCCCGGGGCCGAGGCCGGGTACGACGGCGAACCGGACCTACGGCATCACGGGGATGCCGAGGTCCGGGGCGCCGACGGCCTCACCGACCTCGCGGTGAACGTCCGCGCGGACACCCCGCCCGCCTGGCTGAAGCGGCACATCGCCGCCTCGCTCGACGGCCTCGCCGCCTATCCGGACGGCGGGGCGGCGCGGGCCGCGGTGGCGCGGCGGCACGGTGTGACGCCGGACCGGGTGCTGCTCACGTCGGGCGCCGCGGAGGCGTTCGTACTCCTCGCCCGCGCCCTGAAGGCACGTCAGCCGGTGGTGGTGCACCCGCAGTTCACCGAGCCGGAGGCGGCGCTGCGGGACGCGGGGCATGCGGTGGGGCGGGTGCTGCTCCGGGAGGAGGACGGCTTCCGCCTCTCGGGGGCGGCCGTCCCCGAGGACGCCGACCTGGTGGTGATCGGCAACCCGACGAACCCGACGTCGGTCCTCCACCCGGCGGCCTCGATCGCCGAACTCGCCCGCCCCGGGCGGGTGTTGGTGGTGGACGAGGCATTCATGGACGCGGTGCCGGGTGAGCGTGAGGCCCTTGCGGGCCGCACGGACGTACCGGGTCTGGTCGTCCTGCGCAGCCTCACCAAGACGTGGGGTCTGGCGGGGCTGCGGATCGGCTACGTCCTGTCCGACCCGGAGACGATCGACGCCTTGTCGCGGGCGCAGCCGCTGTGGCCCGTCTCCTCCCCCGCGCTGGCGGCGGCGGAGGCCTGCGTGACGCCTGCGGCGCTTGCGGAGGCTTCGGTGGCGGCGGTGCGGGTGGCTCGGGATCGGGCCCATCTCCTGGCCGGACTGCGGGAGTTGGCCCCCTTCGGGGTGCGGGCCGTGGAGCCCGCGGAGGGCCCTTTCATCCTGCTCCGTGCTCCTGAGGCCGCGGCTCTTCGGGAACGGCTCCGGGAACGGGGCTTCGCCTTGCGGCGGGGGGATACGTTCCCGGGCCTAGGGGCTGAGTGGCTTCGGGTGGCGGTGCGGGACCGGGGGACGAGTGATCGGCTTTTGGGGGCGGTCCGGGGGTTGTTGGGGGGCTGATTTTCCCCAACCCCGCCCCTTACCGAAAACTCGCTGGCGCGACGGTCTTGGCCTTGCGTGCTGTCATCACCGGCTCCGCCGAGTTCGTCCTCAAACGCCGGACGGGCTGAAACCAATCAGCCCGGCCGGTGTTTGAGGCCGTCTTGTCGGGGTCCAGGGGGCGGAGCCCCATGGTTTCGGGAAGGGGTGGGATCGGGGAGAGCCCCGCAGGGCCCGCCCTGCCCTCAGCCCTTCCGCCCCCGCCGAGTCATCGCCACCGCCCCGCCACCCACAGCGAGCAGCAGAGCCCCGCCACCCAGCAGGTAGGGAGTGGACGCGTTCCCCCCGGTCTCCGCGAGGTTCGCCTCGGCGGGCTTCTTGGGCTTCTCGGCGACCGGCTTCTCCCCCGCACCCCCCTGCGGCTTCACCGGAGCCGACGGCTCAGGCTTCGGTTCGGCCGCCGAGGGCGTCTCGCAGGACGCCCCCGCCAGCGTCACCGTTCCCTCCACCTCGGCGACATTCAGCTTCAGGGGATTCACGGACACCTTCAGCTCCAGCGCGGACGCGGCGGCCGTACGCGAGGTGGTGTGCGTCTTCGACAGGTCGAGCCGCACCTCGCCGACCCCCGGCACCTTCACCTGGGTGGTACCCCCCGCTGACAGGGTGATCCTCTTCCCGAGGACCGTCACGCCGCCCAGCAGATTCGATTCGGCGACGGGCCGCGCGCCCGCCTTGCAGACCGCCTTGGACGTCACCTGCTCGACCTCGATGAGGGACAGCAGCGGCAGGCCCGGCACATGGACCTTGGCCCGCGCGATGTTGCTGTACCCCTCGGCCTTGCCGTGCCCGACGGTCGCCCGCGCGGTGGCGACGTCCGCCCGCAGCACACTGAACGGCTGCCCGCCGTTGACGCCGTTCAACTCGGCGGTGAGCGCGGTCCTGTCGGCGCTGGCGGGCGCCTGCACTTCGTTGAGCGAGACCCTGAGCGGGACGTTCACGGTCTTGTTGAGCAGGGACACGTCGAGCCCGGTACGCAGCACGACGGCGTTCGCGCGGCCCTTGTCGCCGCCGCCCGTCGCCGAGGCGGGCCCCGCGGTGGCGAGCGCCGCGGGACCCGCGACGAGGACCGTGGCGGTGGCGATCACGCCGAGGCGGCGTGCGGGCAGGCGGAAGGTGTTGCTGTTCAAGGTGGTGGAACCCCCACAAGAGTTACGGAGCCGCCGGAAGCGTCGCGCTTCGCTGGATGGGGACATCGCATGAGCACGACACCGGCAACATCGACAGGGGGAATCTTTACGCACTGAGAGTGAATAGCCAGCGACGAAGCGTGAGTTCACTCCAAAGGGAGGTTTCCGCCCCTGTTTTCGAATCCCCCGGCACGAACGTTCCCCCCAGCCACTTGAGCAACTCCCTGGCTCGAACACATCGGTTGACGCCAGGACCGTGGCCGAATCATGTGTAACGAACCGGGGGCCTCACACGTAACGCTGCGTCAATGTGAGTCCCTTGGGGCGAGCGGGCCGGGCGGGTGGCCGTGACGGCTACCCCACCACCCTCCCGTTCAGCACCACCCTTCGCGGTGCCGCCAGTACCCCGACGTCCTCCCGGGGGTCCGCCTCGTAGACCACCAGGTCCGCCGGGGCTCCCTCCGCCAGGCCGGGGCGGCCCAGCCAGGACCTGGCGCCCCATGTCGTCGCCGACAGGGCGTCCACCGCCGGGATTCCCGCGAGCCTCAGTTCGGCGACTTCGGCGGCGACGAGGCCGTGGGCCAGGGAGCCGCCCGCGTCCGTGCCCGCGTAGACGGGGACGCCCGCGTCATAGGCGGCGCGCACCGTGTCGTAGCGGCGGTCGTAGAGGCGCCGCATGTGCCGTGACCACTTCGGGAACTTCGCTTCGCCCCCGTCGGCGAGCTGCGGGAACGTCGCGATGTTCACCAGGGTCGGGACGATCGCGACGCCGCGCTCGGCGAAGAGCGGGATGGTCTCCTCGGTGAGGCCCGTGGCGTGCTCGATGCAGTCGATGCCCGCCTCCACCAGGTCCCGCAGGGAGTCCTCGGCGAAGCAGTGCGCCGTGACGCGCGCGCCCAGGCGGTGTGCCTCCGCGATCGCCGCCTCCACCTCGGGGCGGGGCCAGCACGCCGTCAGGTCCCCGGCGTCGCGGTCGATCCAGTCGCCGACCAGCTTGACCCAGCCGTCGCCGCGCCGCGCCTCCTGGGCGACGTAGGCGACGAGGTCGGCGGGCTCGATCTCGTGGGCGTAGTTGCGGATGTAGCGGCGCGTGCGCGCGATGTGGCGGCCCGCCCTGATGATCTTCGGGAGGTCCTCGCGGTCGTCTATCCAGCGGGTGTCGGACGGGGAGCCCGCGTCGCGGATCAGGAGGGTGCCGATCTCGCGGTCGGTCAGCGCCTGCTTCTCCGCCGTGTCCGCGTCCACCGGTCCGTGCGTGTCCAGGCCCACGTGGCAGTGCGCGTCGACCAGGCCGGGGAGTGTCCAGCCCGCGACCGTGACGTCCGGCGCCGCCGACGGGCGGTCGTACGTCACTCTGCCCCCGACCACCCACAGCTCGTCCCGGACCTCGTCCGGGCCGACGAGCACCCGCCCCTTCACGTGCAGCACCGTGTGATCGCTCATGTACAGCAGCTTAGGAGCCTGTCGGTACGCTCGGTCCGGCAGCCCGAACGAACTCGTGAGCGAAGTGAGCAGCGAAGTGAGCAGCACCGTGACGACGCATCCATTCCTTGACCTGGCACCCCTGAGTGCCCGGCACTTCGCCTCCATCGAGGAGCGCGTCGCCGGGCTGCTCTCCACCTCGCAGGACGTCGTGATCATGCAGGGCGAGGCGCTGCTTCCCCTGGAGGGCTGTATCCGGGGTGCGGCGCAGCCCGGCACGACCGCGCTGAACGTCATCACCGGCCCTTACGGGCAGACCTTCGGGAACTGGCTGCGGGACTGCGGGGCGACTGTGGTCGACCTGGCCGTGCCCTTCCACACCGCCGTCACCGCCGAGCAGGTCCGCCACGCACTCGCCGAGCACCCCGAGATCGACTTCGTCTCGCTCGTCCACGCCGAGGCCGCGACCGGCAACACCAATCCCGTCGCCGAGATCGGTGAGGTCGTACGCGAGCACGGCGCCCTCTTCATGCTCGACGCCGTCGCCTCGGTGGCCGCCGAGCCGCTCCTTCCGGACGCGTGGGGCGTGGACCTCTGCGTGATCGGCGCCCAGAAGGCGATGGGCGGACCGGCGGGCGTCTCTGCTGTCTCCGTGAGCGAGCGGGCCTGGGCCCGCCTCGCCGCCAACCCGCGGGCGCCGCGCCGCTCCTACCTCTCCCTCCTGGACTGGAAGGAGCGCTGGATCGACAGCGGGCGCAAGGCCCTGCTGCACGCCCCGGCCCAGCTGGAGATGCTCGCCCTCGAAGCGTGCGTGGAGCGCATCGAGGCGGAGGGCCTCGACGCGCTGACGGCACGGCACGCGACCGCCGCGGCGGCGACCCGTGCGGGTGCGATCGCCCTGGGCGGCGGCCTCACCCCGTACGTCCACGAGGCGGCGGACGCCGCTCCGGTCGCCACGACGCTGCGCGCCCCGGAGGGGGTCGACGCCTCGGAGCTCGTCGCCAAGGCGCTCGCGGCGGACCCGGTGCTTCCGCTGGTCGCCGGAGGCGGTGCGCTGGCCCAGGAGATGATCCGGGTGAACCACTACGGCCCGGACGCGACCCGTGGCGTCGTGCACGCCTCGCTCGCCGCCCTGGGTGCCGCGATGGGCGAGGCCGGTCTCGCGGTCGACCTGGAAGCGGCCCGGCGCGCGGTGACGGCCGCCTGGCAGTAGCGCGAGCCGGCACTGGGCGCGACAGGACCACCGAGGAACACCGACCGCGGCAGGCGCACGGACCCGGCAGGCACCCGCCTGCCCGCCCCTGCCCGTCCCTGCCGCGCCAAGCTCACAGCGAACAACGGACGTCCCGGGCGGTCGGCGTGGCAGCGTGACCGCCATGCCCACCCTCCCGGACGGCCGCATCGTTCCCGCCCCGACCGCCGACGAGCCGGCCATGCTGGCGGACTGGCTCGATTTCCATCGCGCCACGCTCGTGGTCAAGTGCTCCGGGCTCGATGACGCACAGACCCGTGTCGCTTCGGTCCGGTCCTCGTCGTTGACTCTGCTCGGTCTCGTGCAGCATCTGGCCGAGGTGGAGCGGAAGTGGTTCCAGCGCGTGCTCGACGGGCGGGACGTGCCGTGGGTGTACGGGGACCCGGCAGGGGGCTTCGCCCTGGACCCGGAGCGGACGTATGAGCAGGCCCTTGCCGTGTGGTGGCGCGAGGTGGCGGTGAGCCGGGAGATCTGCGAGGCACGCTCGCTCGACGACGTCGGGCGGCTGAGCGAGCGGGACGCGGCCGTGACGGGAAGTTCCGAGGTCAGCCTGCGCTGGATCCTGGTCCACCTCATCGAGGAGTACGCGCGGCACAACGGTCACGCCGATCTCCTCAGGGAGGGCATCGACGGAGTGACGGGGCCGTAAATACTCTACGTAAATTCACGGACGAATTCTCACCGCTTCTTTATCAACTTGAGCACAGCCCACTTTATCAGCACAGCTTCCCGTATTCTTCTGCCCGCTTTCCGGGGACCTAAACACTAAGGTTTCGTCAGCGGCAAGTCTCACAATTCGGACATGCTTCGAGGGAGTTACGCTTCTGTGACGTACTCCACATCGCGCCCGGTATGAGCCCTATGACCCCATCAAATCAGGCCATACCGCCGGGGATTCCTGCGGGCGCGCACCCCCGCGTGATAACACATGAGGCGCTCTGACGTAACCCCTCTCGGCGATGCAATTAAAGAAATTGCTCGGTAAATTCAATCCGCATGACCGCTGCACAAGCCGATCTACCGACCGACCTGCACGCGAATTCCCTGGAAATGCCCGAGGGGTTGCGACTCGACACCCCCGACGTCGCCGACGGCGCCGCCATCTGGCGCATCGCACGCGACTCGAAGGTGTTGGACCTCAACTCCTCGTACAGCTACCTGCTGTGGTGCCGCGACTTCGCGGCGACCTCCGTGGTGGCCAGGGACTCGAACGGTGAGCCCGCGGGGTTCATCACCGGATACATCCGGCCCGAGAGGCCGCGCACCCTGGTGGTCTGGCAGGTGGCCGTCGACCAGGAACACCGAGGCCGCGGCCTTGCCGGTGCGCTGCTGGACGGGCTGACCGCCAAGGTCGCCGCCGACCGGGAGCTGGTCTCGGTCGAGACGACCATCACGCCTGACAACGAGCCGTCCCAGCGGCTCTTCACCTCGTACGCACAGCGCCACGGAGCGTCGGTCGAGCGCACAGTGCTCTTCGACGCCGGACTCTTCCCCGACGAGGGGCACGAGCCCGAGGTCCTGTTCCTCATCGAGCCGATAGCGCAGACCGGGAAAATCGCGCAGATCGAACCGGTCGAGCCCGTCGGCTGAGTTCCGCCGTTCCCCCCACGCACCACCCGTCACCCCCCACTCCCACGTCTTTCCATCTCCCAGGAGATTTGCTGTGACCATCACCCAGCCCGACCTGAGCGTCTTCGAGACCCTGGAGTCGGAGGTGCGCAGCTACTGCCGCGGTTGGCCCACTGTCTTCGACCGTGCGCAGGGCAGCCGCATGTTCGACGAGGACGGCCACTCGTACCTCGACTTCTTCGCCGGGGCCGGCTCGCTCAACTACGGGCACAACAACCCGGTCCTCAAACGCGCCCTGATCGACTACCTGGAGCGCGACAGCGTCGTCCACGGCCTGGACATGTCCACGGTCGCCAAGCGGGCGTTCCTCGAGTCGTTCCAGAACATCATCCTGCGCCCGCGTGACCTTCCGTACAAGGTCATGTTCCCGGGCCCGACGGGCACCAACGCCGTCGAGTCCGCGCTGAAGCTCGCGCGCAAGGTCAAGGGCCGCGAGTCGATCGTGTCGTTCACGAACGCCTTCCACGGCATGTCGCTCGGCTCGCTCGCCGTGACCGGCAATGCCTTCAAGCGCGCCGGCGCCGGCATCCCGCTGGTGCACGGCACGCCGATGCCGTTCGACCACTACTTCGACGGCAAGACCCCCGACTTCATCTGGTTCGAGCGTTTGCTCGAGGACCAGGGCTCCGGCCTCAACCAGCCCGCCGCCGTGATCGTCGAGACGGTGCAGGGCGAGGGCGGCATCAACGTCGCCCGCGCCGAGTGGCTCCGCAAGCTCGCCGACGTGTGCGAGCGCTGGGACATGCTGCTCATCGTCGACGACATCCAGATGGGCTGCGGCCGCACCGGCGCGTTCTTCTCCTTCGAGGAGGCGGGCATCACGCCGGACATCGTGACGGTGTCCAAGTCCATCAGCGGCTACGGCATGCCGATGGCGCTGACGCTGTTCAAGCCCGAGCTCGACGTCTGGGAGCCGGGCGAGCACAACGGCACCTTCCGCGGCAACAACCCGGCGTTCGTCACGGCCGCCGCCGCCCTGGAGACCTACTGGTCCGACGGCCCGGCCATGGAGAAGCAGACCCGCGCCCGCGGCGAGCAGGTCGAGGAGGCCTTCGCCGCGATCGTCGAGGAGAACCCCGGCGCCATCAAGGAGTACCGCGGCCGCGGTCTCGTCTGGGGCATGGAGTTCATCGACAAGGCACGCGCGGGCGCCATCGCCAAGCGCGCCTTCGAACTCGGCCTGCTGATCGAGACCTCCGGCCCCGAGAGCGAGGTCGTCAAGCTCCTGCCGGCGCTGACCATCACCGCCGACGAGCTGGACGAAGGACTTCGCACGCTCGCCCGCGCGGTGCGCGAGACCGCCTGAGCGGTTCCGGAAGCCGGCCGGGGCGGTGCGTCTGCACCGCCCCGGGCGGCTCTCGGACCGCGTCTTCACCCCCGTAAGAGAAAAGGAACCAACTCACCGTGATCGTCCGTTCGTTCAAGGACATTGAAGGCACCGACCGGCACGTGAAGTCCGCGTCCGGCACCTGGGAGAGCAAGCGCATCGTCCTCGCCAAGGAGCGGGTGGGCTTCTCGGTCCACGAGACCATCCTGTACGCGGGTACGGAGACGTCGATGTGGTATGCCAACCACATCGAGGCCGTCGTGTGCACCAAGGGCGAGGCCGAGCTGACCGACGACACGACCGGCGAGAAGTACACGATCACGCCGGGCACGATGTACCTGCTCGACGGGCACGAGAAGCACACGATGCGGATCAAGGAGGACTTCCACTGCATCTGTGTCTTCAACCCGCCCGTCACGGGTCGTGAGGACCACGACGAGAACGGCGTGTACCCGCTGCTCACGGAGCCTGAGCCGGCCTAGCAGGAGGCCGGAACTCGCACCCCACGAATCTCCCCCGCCGCCCTCTTCCTCTGGGCGGCGGGGGTGTACATCCCGGAAAGGGCCGTACGAGAGGAGAGGCAGGCAACACCATGACCACCGCACCCGAACGCACCGCCGACCTGTACCCGACACGAGGAGCCGAAGAGGTCCTCATCGAGCGCAAGGACCCCGTCGTGTGGTCCGAGCCGGGTACGCCGGGGCCCATCGCGGCCGACGAATTGGCGGGGTTCGACCGGGACGGATTCCTGGCGATCGACCAGCTCATCACCCCTGACGAGGTGAGCGTCTACCACGCGGAGCTCGCGCGGTTGATGGACGACCCCACGATGCGGGCGGACGAGCGCTCGATCGTGGAGCCGCGTTCCCAGGAAATCCGCACCATCTTTGAGGTGCACAAGATCAGCGAGCTGTTCGCGAAGCTCGCCGCCGATCCGCGCGTGGTGGGTCGGGCCCGGCAGATCCTGGGTTCCGACGTGTACGTCCACCAGTCCCGGATCAACGTCAAGCCGGGCTTCGGGGCCTCGGGGTTCTACTGGCACTCCGACTTCGAGACCTGGCACGCCGAGGACGGACTCGCGAACATGCGGACCGTCTCCGTCTCCATCGCGCTCACCAAGAATCACGACACCAACGGCGGCCTGATGATCATGCCGGGATCGCACAAGACGTTCCTCGGGTGTGCGGGCGCCACGCCGAAGGACAACTACAAGCGGTCCCTGCAGATGCAGGACGCGGGCATTCCCTCGGACGAGACGCTGACCAGCCTCGCCTCGGACTACGGCATCCGGCTCTTCACCGGTGAGGCGGGCTCCGCGACCTGGTTCGACTGCAATGCCATGCACGGTTCGGGGGACAACATCACGCCGTTCCCGCGCAGCAACGTCTTCATCGTGTTCAACAGCGTGGAGAACACGGCGGTGGAGCCGTTCGCGGCGCCGATCCGGCGGCCGGAATACATTGGGGCCCGCGACTTCACTCCGGTGAAGTGAGCAGCCTCGTGAAGTGAGCAGCCTCGTGAAGTGAGCATTTCTCGTACGGGAGTTGGGCCCGGTACCTGGGGGTGCCGGGCCCGACTTTGTGCCCACCTCTGTGCCCGCCTCCGCTCGGGGTGCCGCTAGAGCCATGCCAGGGATGCCGCCCGGGTCAGGACCTGCTGTGCGGCGCTCTCGCTGCCGGAGACTCCCCTGGGCACCTCCGCCGGGTCCACCCGGCCGCCCATGAGCAGGCAGAAGTCCACCGGGCCGAGCACCAGCTCCGCGCTCACCGGCTCCGCCCCACTGCCCAGGACCCAGGACAGCTCGCCCCCGTCCCCCGCGATGGTCAGCGCGACGGCCGGCGCCCCGGAACCCAGGGCGAGCTCCAGGATCCGTACGGCGAGGCGCACCAGCTGCCAGAGGTGCGGGGTGCGGGGTGGCGGCACCGGTACGTCCAGCGCCCTGCCGATGTCGGCCGTGTGCACCCACGCCTCGAAGGCCCGGACCAGGAAGTGGTCCGCCAGCGGCAGCCGGGAGCCCATCAACGTCGTGGCCCGCCCCGCCAGTTCCGGATCGTGCGCCTCGGGGGACGCGAGCAGCGCGGTCGCCTGGCTCTCCCAGGACGCCACGGTCCGGGCGGGAGTAAGGAGCCGCTCCCGGGTCAGTGTCTCCTCCGTGCGGGCCGCCCACGCCACCCGCCACGGCGCCCCGTCCACGACGTCGCACGGCCCCGGGTCGCGCAGCCGGAGCCGTACGGCCAGCGGCTCGTCCGCGGCCAGCAGATGCGCGACCGTGTCATGGACGTTCCAGTCGTGCACGACATGGGTCTCCCAGGACACGTGCGCGTCCACCTCCCGCAGCATCGCCTGGAGTCCGGCCACGGCGGCGGCGTACGGAGCGGCGTGCGGGGCCGTGCGGGCCGCCGCGGGCCGGGCGCGCAGGGCGAGGTCCAGGACGCGGGCCCGGCCTGCCGGGGCGGGCCCGGCGGCGAGGGGCGGGCCGTCCAGGTGGCGCACCGTCGTCCGCAGCCGTGTCGCCTCCGCCGCGCACGGGTCGCAGTCGGCCAGATGCGGGGCGACCGTCCGCTCGTCGCCCGGCATGAGCGCGCCGACGGCCCAGGCCCCGAGAAGTTCACGTACGGCTTCGTGATCCGTGGTCATCACGCGCCTCTTTCGCCTGGAGCGTCGGCAAGTGCCGTGCCATTTGGACCTGTTGAGCCTGGCGGGCCTGTTGGGCCTGATGGGTCTGTGGGGTCGGGAGGTTCGGCCAGGGCTTCGGCGAGTCTGCGCAGGGCCGCCCGTAAGCGGGTCTTCGCCGTGCCCTCCGGGATGCCGAGTTCCACCGCCGCCTGGCGGTACGTGCGGCCCGCGAAGTACGCGAGGTGCACCACCTGGCGCTGCGGGAGCGGGAGTCTCGCCAGTGCGGAGTGCAGGAGCAGGGAGCGTTCTCGTGCCATGACCACGTCTTCCGGGGGCGGATCCGGGGTGGGGATCGTGTGCAGGGTCGAGTCGTCGGCGTGGACCGCCTTTCGGTGGCGTTCCTCGCCGCGTACCCAGTCCACCGCCCTTCGATGCGCCAGCATGCACAGCCAGGTGCGCAGACTCCCCCGCCGCGCGTCGAACGCGTAGGGCCTGGGCCAGAGATGGGCGAAGACCTCCTGGGCGACGTCCTCCGCGGCGGAGGGGCTGCGGGTGACGCGTCCCGCGACGCGGTGGACGAGGGCGGCGTACGTGTCGTAGACCTCGGCGAGAGCCGTCTCGTCGCCGTACACCAGGCGCTGGTGCAGGCCGGCGTCCGGACAGGACTCCTGAGCCACTGACACCACCGCCTCGTGAGGCCACCCCGTCATGCCTTCCTGGCGCCCCGCCGCCCGGCGCGCCAGGGGTCAGCCGGAGAGCACGTCGAGGATCCGGTCCACGTCCGCCTCGGTGTTGTACAGGTGGAACGAGGCCCGCAGGTGTCCCGCCCGCGCGGACGTGATGATCCCGGCCCCGCTCAACTCGGGCTCCCTGCCGGTGAGTCCGGGGACGGAGACGATGGGGGACGCGCCGGGTACCGGCTCGTGGCCGAGGGCGGCGAGTCCGGCGCGGTAGCGGGCCGCGAGCGCCATGTCGTGGGCGTGCACCGCCTCGACGCCGGTCTCCTCCACGTACGCCAGGGCCTCGGCCGCTCCGTGGTACGCGAGGAAGGCGGGGGGCTCGTCGAAACGGTGCGCGTCGGGGCCCAGTTCCGGCAGCGGGCCGTAGATGGAGTCCCAGGTGTCGGCCGACGCGAGCCAGCCGCCGTGCAGCGGGACGAGGGTCTCCTGCGCCTCCTCGCTCACCGTCAGGAACGACGTGCCGCGCGGGCAGAGCAGCCACTTGAAGGCGCCGGTGACGGTGTAGTCGTACAGGCTCGCGTCGAAGGGCAGCCAGCCCACGCTCTGTGTCGCGTCGTTGAGGGTGCGGGCGCCGTGCGCGGCGGCGGCCTCGCGCACCGCGGCGTCGTCGGCGACACGGCCGTCGGCCGACTGGACGCCGGAGTACACGACGAGGGCCGTGGTGGGGCGGATCGCCTCGGCGAGTTCTTCGAGCGGCGCGTAGCGGATCTTGAGGTCGCCGCGCACCACGAAGGGGTTGATGATCGAGCTGAAGTCCCCCTCGGGGAAGAGGATTTCGGAGCCGGGCCGCTGCGCCGCGGCGATCAGTCCGGTGTGGACGGCGACCGATCCGCCGAAGGCCACGCGCGCGTGCGGCACGCCGACGAGGCGCGCGAAGGACTCACGGGCGGCCTGCACGATCCCGAAGTCGCCCGCGCCGCCGCGTCTGCCCGCGCCGTTCTCGGCCGCGAGTGCCTGGATCGCCTCGACCGCGCGGGCGGGGAGCAGGCCGCAGCTCGCGGTGTTCAGATACGTCGACGTGGGCGCGAACTCGGCGCCGGTGATGATCCCCATGGGATCAACTCTCGCGCCCGTTCGCACCCACGTCCATCGCGGATGTGTGGAGGTGACCGGTTAGCGCTGCTTACCCATCGCCCTCAAGGGGTTCAGGCCTGCGGAACCGCGCAGCCGTCAGGGCCGCAGGCGTCGCCGTCCGCGAGCGTGGTGAGCGGCGAACGGCTGTCCCACGCCTGCTCCAGGGCCTGCGCGAAGACGTCGGCGGGCTGGGCGCCGGAGACGCCGTACTTGCGGTCGAGGACGAAGAACGGCACGCCGTTCGCGCCGAGCTCGGCGGCCTCGCGCTCGTCGGTGCGTACGTCGTCGGCGTAGCGGGACGGGTCGGCGAGCACCGCGCGGGACGCGTCGGCGTCGAGACCGGCCGCGACGGCGAGCTCCACGAGCCGCTCGTCGTCGTCGAAGACGGAGCGCTCCTCGGCGAAGTTGGCGCGGTAGAGGAGCCCGAGCAGTTCGTCCTGCCTGCCCTGCTCCTTGGCGAAGTGCAGGAGGCGGTGCATGTCGAAGGTGCTGCCGTGGTCGCGGCCCTCGGTGAGGTAGTCGAGGCCTTCGGACGCGGCGTTCACGCCGAGGTTCCGCTCGGCCTCCTGGGCCTGCTCCTCGCTCATGCCGTACTTCTTGGCGAGCATCGGGATCACCAGCCCGCTGTCGCCCTTGGCGCGCGAGGGGTCGAGCTCGAAGGAGCGGTGCACCACCTCGACGTCACCGCGGTGCGGGAAGGCGGCGAGTGCCTGCTCGAAGCGTGCCTTGCCGACATAGCACCAGGGGCAGGCGATGTCGGACCAGATCTCGACGCGCATGTGACTAGCTCTCTTCAGGTCGAACGGTAGTACGGAGGATCCCTCCGGTCAGTTGAAGAACGTACGACCCGTCCCGCTCATTCCCCGGCCGTCCCCTCGGCCGTCTCCCCGGCCGTCAGGGACAGGCGCATGCACATGTGGGTGCCGGTGCCTCCGCCCGGTGCTTCGCGCCGCCAGCCATGGCGGGCGTAGAAGACCTGGGCCCTGCGGTTCTCTCGGTGTACGTCCAGGGAGGCCGCCCGGATGCCGTCGGCCCGCCACTCCTCCACGCACGCGTCGTGCAGGTCCGTGCCGACGCCCGCGCTCCAGTGCTCGGGGTCGACGTGGAACTGGAAGAGTCGCACGGTGTCCGTGGCCTCGCCCTCGGGCGTACGGAACGAGGCGAGGCCCACGATCCGGCCCTCCCGGACCGCACACAGCACATGCCCGTCACGGCGCTCGACGGCTCCCCGCCACATCGCCACCGCGTCGAGGCCTTCGTCCGGCAGCCCCTCGGGGTAGTACGTGGCGCGGGCGCGGACGTGCAGGGCCGCGAGGGCCGGGGCGTCGGCGGTGACGGCGCTGCGTATGACGGTCGGCATCACGGTCCGCATCGTCGTGGGAAGTACTGAGTGGATCACGCTGCGATAGACGTGTTCCGGGGGCCTTGAGTTCCGAGGCGGCTGAACTGGACGCGGTAGGCGCTCGGCGTGAGCCCGGTGCGGCGCACCAGGTGGCCGCGGAGCGAGTCGGCCGTGCCGAGCCCGCAGGCCTCGGCGACCCGGTCCATGGGGAGCTTCGTCGTCTCCAGGAGTTCCTTGGCCCGCTCGACGCGCTGGTGGAGGAGCCACTGCAGCGGGCTCACCCCGCTCTCCGCGTGGAAGCGCCGGGTGAGGGTGCGCACGCTGACGCCCGCCTGCCGGGCGAGGTCGGTGAGCGTGAGCGGCTCGTCGAGGTGGCGCATGGCCCAGCCGCGGGTGTCGGCGCAGGCGTTGCCGCGCTCGGGCGGCAGCGGGGTCTGGGTGAACTGGGTCTGGCCGCCGGGCCGTACGGGGGCGACGAGCGCGGCTCTGGCCACCTCGTTGGCGGCGGCCGCCCCGTAGTCGGTGCGGATGATGTGCAGGCACAGGTCGATCCCTGCGGCGTACCCGGAGGACGTCATGACCTGCCCGTCCTCCACGTAGAGGACGTCCCCCTTGAGGTCGAGCGCGGGATAGCGGCTGCGCAGTTCCTCGGCGAGCTGCCAGTACGTGGTGGCGCTGCGCCCGTCGAGGAGTCCCGCCTCGGCGAGCACGAAGGCGCCGCTGCAGATGGACGCGATGCGCCGGCCCGCGTCGGCGGCCTCGCGGACGGCGGCGACGGTCCGCGGGTCGGGTTCGTAGCGGTGTCCGGTGCCCGTGACGAGGAGGGTGTCGGCGTCGCGCACGGCGTCGAGCCCCCGCTCCACGTGGAGGCTGAGCCCGCCGGTGGTGGCGATGGTGCCGGGCTGCGGGGTGCAGACGACCACCTCGTAGCCGGGTCCGCCGGCCACCTCGACCCTCTCGAAGAGCATCTCGGGGACCGCGAGGTTGAACATCGACACGGGTGAGGGCGCGATGACGGCGATGCGGTGGGGCCGGTGCGACCTGTGCGACCTGTGCGACCTGGGGGCGGCCTTCGGGCGGGACATGGCCAGAACCTCCGGAGGTATGGCATTCAGGCCACTACTGTAGCCGCGCCGCCGCCAGCAGACTCATGGACATGGCAACGAACTCCCTCACCGAAGGCGCCCCGGCGGCGGCGCACCCCACGGGACCGGCACCCGGCCCCGGCCGGCGCGGCACGGGCCGGACCTCCCCCGGCCTCACCCTCGCCGCGGCCATGCTCGGCTTCGCCCTGATCACGCTCGACGCCTCCGTGGTGAACGTGGCGCTGCCCGCGATCGGCGGCTCCCTGGGCGGCGGCATGTCCGGGCTCCAGTGGGTCGTGGACGCCTACACCCTCGCCTTCGCCGCCCTGATGCTCTCCACCGGCGCGCTCTCCGACCGGATCGGCGCGACGAGGGCGTACGCGGCCGGCATCGCGGTGTTCGTCCTGGCCTCGGTGGCGTGCGGGCTCGCGCCGTCGCTGCCCGTGCTGATCGGCGCGCGGGTGGTGCAGGGCGTGGCGGCGGCCGTGGTCCTGCCCGCCTCGCTCTCCCTCGTCCGGCAGGCCTACTCGGACGCGGCCAAGCGGGCCCGTGCCGTGGCGATGTGGGCGGCGGGCGGCTCGGTGGCGGTGGCTCTCGGCCCGGTCGCGGGCGGTGCGCTGACCACTGCGTGGGACTGGAGCGGCATCTTCTTCATCAACGTCCCGCTGGGCGCGGTGGCGCTGGTCCTGCTGCTGCGGGCCCCGCGCTCGGAGCGGCGGCCCGCTCCGCTGGACGTGCCGGGCCAGTTGCTCGCCGTCCTGACGCTCACGGCCGTGACCTTCGCGGTCATCGAGGGCGGTACGACGGGTCTGATCGCCCTGGCCGTCGCGGTCGCGGCCGGTGCGCTGTTCCTGTGGACGGAGGCACGGCAGCCGCATCCGGTGGTGCCGTTGTCCCTCTTCCGCGACCGGACGGTCGCGATCACCGTCGCGGCGGGGGCGGCGTGCAGTGTGGCCTTCTACGGGCTGGTCTTCGTCTTCAGCCTCTTCTTCCAGCAGGTGCAGGGGCGTTCGGCGCTCTGGGCCGGGCTGATGTTCCTGCCGATGACGGGCCTGATCGCGGTGACGAACGTGTTCGCCGGAAAGCTGACGGCACGGGTCGGTCCGCGGCTCCCGATGCTGGTGGGCCAGACGGTGGCCGTGCTCGGGCTGCTCGCCCTGCTCTTCACCGACGCGTCGACGCCCGCGCTCGCCCTGGCGTTCCTCATGGTGCCGCTGGCGCTGGGCTGCGCGCTGACGATCCCGCCGTTGACCGCGGCGATGATGGAGGCGGTGCCGGCTGACCGGGCGGGGCTTGCCGCGGGGGTCCTCAACTCGGCCAGGCAGGTGGCCGGGGGCCTGGGGATCGCGGCCTTCGGCGGCCTGGTGGCCGGGGACTTCGTCCCCGGGATGCGGGTGAGTCTGCTGATCGCCGCGGGCCTGCTGGCGGCTTCGGGGGTGGCGACGCTGGGCCTGCGGCGCGGGCGCTGATTTCTCCCCGCCCCCGCCCCTTCCCGGCCGTCACATGTGCGGCTCCGCCGCGGGCCGCTGGCGCGGGGGCCTTGTACGCACCCTCATCACCGGCTCCGCCGAGCTCGTCCTCAAACGCCGGACAGGCTGAATCCAAAATCTCAGCCCCTCCGACGCAGGCCCAGGATGAATATTTCAGCCCCTCCGGCGTTTGAGGAGCGGGGTCCGGGGCGGAGCCCCGTGGCGGGGGGCGAAGCCGCGGGTTCAGGAGCCGTCTCTCAGGCCCTGGGGCCAGTTCGGGCGGAACTCGATCCCGTCGTACGTCACCACGCACCCCTCCCCGACAGGGGACTGCGCCATGAAGCCGACGAGCGCCGCACCCGCCGTCTTCTCCTCGCCCAGGGAGAAGATCCGGACGAACGTCCACTGCTTGCCGTCCAGCGAGGCGTGGAACGCGAACGCCGAGCCCGTGCGGCTGATGCGGAGCCAGACGCTGCTGCCGTCCACCACGAACGCGTTCGCGTCGTCGGAGCGGCCGCGGGTGACGACCGTGCAGACCGTCGCCTCGTCCGGCGACCGCTCCAGGCAGAGCTTCGCCCACTCCCGGTCGCCCACGTGCAGGTAGAGGACGCCCGCGTCGAACGCCGCCGCGAAGCCCACCGTCACCCGGGCGATGAGCTGGAAGTCCCCCTCGGGCGCGCCGAGGAGGCGCGGCGCGTCCGACGCGGGGTCCAGCGCCTCGCCCGTCGGCGGGACGAAGCGGTCCTGCCGGGCGCCCGCCCAGCCGGTGAGCACCCCGTCGTCGTACGACCAGTTCCCGTCAGGGCCGTAAGTGCGCAGGGAGAAGGGCAGTTCGGGGATATTGACGTCCATGGGCGTCAGTGTTCCAGGCGCCCGTCGTAGCGACGCGGCAGCCCCATCGGATTGTCGTCCCGCAGCTCGGGCGGCAGCAGCGCGGGGGGCGTGTTCTGGTACGCGACGGGCCGCAGCCAGCGTTCGATCGCCGTACCGCCCACGGAGGTGGACGTCGATGTCGTCGCCGGGTACGGACCGCCGTGGTGCTGCGCGGGCGCCACCGCGACCCCGGTCGGCCACCCGTTGACCAGCAGGCGCCCGGCCAGCGGTGTCAGCTCGGCGAGCAGCGCGGCCCCGCGCCCCTCGCCCGCCGCCTCCTCGGCGGACAGCTGCACCGTCGCCGTGAGGTTGCCGGAGAGCCGGGTGAGGGCGGCGGTGATCTCCGCGTCGTCCTCGTAGCGCGCGACGACCGTCACCGGCCCGAAGCACTCCTCCAGGAGCAGATCGTGCTCACCCTCGGTGGCGAGCTTCGCCGCCGGAACCGTCAGGAACCCGGCGCTCACCGTGTGCTCGCTGCCCGCGCCCGGCGTCACCGGGGCGTCCACGTCCGGGAGTTCCCCGCGCTCGCGCACGCCCGCCACGAAGTTGTCCCGCATCCGGTGGTCGAGGAGCACCCCGGCCTCGGTGTCGCTGACCGCCTCCGTCAGGGACTTCAGGAGCCGGTCGCCGCCCGCGCCCACCGGGGCGAAGACCAGGCCGGGCTTGACGCAGAACTGGCCGACGCCGAGCGTCATCGAGCCCGCGAGGCCCGCGCCGATCTCCTCCGCGCGCTCGGCCGCGGCGGCCTCGGTCACGACGACCGGGTTGAGGGAGCCGAGTTCGCCGTGGAAGGGGATCGGCACGGGGCGGGCCGCCGCCGCGTCGAAGAGGGCACGACCGCCGCGGATCGAGCCCGTGAAGCCCGCGCCGGACACGAGCGGGTGCTTGACGAGCTCGACTCCCGCGTCGAAGCCGTGCACGAGGCCGACGACGCCCTCGGGGATGCCGTGCAGGGCCGCGGCCCGCCGCAACGTCGCCGCCACCAGCTCGGAGGTGGCCGGGTGATCCGGGTGCGCCTTGACGACCACGGGGCAGCCCGCGGCGAGCGCGCTCGCGGTGTCGCCGCCGGGGACGGAGAAGGCGAACGGGAAGTTGGACGCGGAGTAGACGGCCACGACGCCCAGCGGGATCTTGTAGCGCCGCAGGTCCGGGATGGGCGGCGTAGCGCTGCTGTCGGGGTGGTCGATGACGACGCCCAGAAAGCCGCCCTCGTCGACCACGTCCGCGAAGGCCCGCAACTGGAAGCAGGTGCGGGCGAGTTCGCCGGTGAGCCGGACGGGACCGAGCGCGGTCTCCGCGTCCGCGGCCTCCACCAGGTGATCCTTGGCTCCGTCGAGCAGGTCGGCCGCGGAGCGCAGGAAGGCGGCGCGTACGGCACGGTCGTTCAGGGAGTCCTTGGCGGCCAGTGCGGCGCGTACCGCCTGATCCACCTCTTGGACTGTGGCTTCGACCGCAACCTGTTCGCGCTGCTTCCCGGTTCGGGGGTCGACACTCCAGACTGGTGCTGCTGCCACCGCGGGCTCCTCCAGAGGTGATGCCACAGATGTGCTGCCACCCACCTGGGCTGTTCGATATGCTGAACGCTGTCTCCGATGATGAATAGCGGAGACTTCGGAGACTATTTCTCGTCGAACTAAGGGGTCAAGGGCGATGTCGGCTGGCGAGACTGGCGGGGCACAGGTCAAGTCCGCTGTGCGGACGGTGGAGTTGCTCGAATACTTCGCGGGCCGCCCCGGAATGCACTCTTTGGCCGCCGTCCAGGAAGCCGTCGGTTACCCCAAGTCCAGCCTCTACATGCTCCTTCGTACGCTGGTGGAGCTCGGCTGGGTCGAGACGGACGCGACGGGCACGCGGTACGGCATCGGGGTGCGGGCCCTGCTGGTGGGCACCTCGTACATCGACGGCGACGAGGTGGTGGCCGCGGCGCGTCCGACGCTCGACCGCCTCTCGGACGACACCACGGAGACCATCCACCTGGCGCGCCTCGACGGCACGAACGTCGTCTACCTCGCCACCCGCCAGTCGCAGCACTACCTGCGGCCCTTCACGCGGGTGGGCCGCCGCCTCCCGGCGCACTCGACGTCCCTGGGCAAGGCGCTGCTCGCCACCCACACCGACGAGCAGGTCCGCAAGATGCTCCCGGAGACGCTGCCCGCGCTGACCGAGCACACGATCACCGACCGCGAGAAGCTGATCGACGAGCTGCGCACGGTCCGCGAGCAGGGCTTCGCGGTGGACCGCGAGGAGAACACGCTCGGCCTGCGCTGCTTCGGCGTCGCGATCCCGTACCGCACGCCCGCGCGGGACGCGATCAGCTGCTCCGTGCCGGTCGCGCGGCTGACGCCGGCGCACGAGCAGATGGTGAAGGACGCGTTGTTCGACGCGCGGGACCGACTGACACTGGCGACTCGTAGGCTTTGATCCATGGTCCACATGGAAGTCATTCTGCGCCCGGTGCACGACAGCGATCTCCCGGTCTTCTACCGGCAGATGAACGATCCCGAGTCGAACCGCCTCGCCGCGTTCACCTCGCCGAAGACCGCCGACTGGGACCTCTTCGAAGCCCACTGGAAGAAGCTCCGCGCGTCGGACGACGTCGTCCGCACGGTCCTCGCGGACGGCGACGTCGTGGGCAGCGCGGCGGTGTACGGGGAGCCGGGCGAGCGCGAGGTCACGTACTGGATCGACCGGGCGTACTGGGGCCGCGGGCTGGCCACGGCCGCCCTGCGGGAACTGCTCGCGGAGGTGCCGGAGCGGCCGCTGTACGCCCGTGCGGCGGCGGACAACGCGGGGTCCCTGCGGGTCCTGGAGAAGTGCGGGTTCCGGGTCACCGCCGCCGCGCGGGGCTTCGCGCACGCGCGGGGCGAGGAGATCGACGAGGCGGTCCTGATCCTGGCGTAGACCGGCGACGGGCCGACCCGTCCCCGACCGCGGGACGGGCTGACCCCGTCCTCGATCACAGGACCGGCTGCCCCCTCCCCCGCACGGCGGACCCGGATCATCGCCGCGCACGACGTGCGCAGAGCCCCGCGCCGGGAGCGTAGGGGACATGAGCCAGACACTCGTCCCCGGTCCGCCGGCCACGGCGCCCGTTCCCACGCCCCGCTCCCGCCGCGTCCTGCGGACCCTCACCGTCCTCGCGGCCCTCCCTTACCTCACCCTCAAGATCGCGTGGATCGCGGGCAGCCACATCGGCATCCCCGAGGGCAGCAGCCTCCTCGAACACCGCGGCACCATGATCTTCGCCAACGGTCTCACCCTCCTCATGGACGCGAGCGTCATCGTGCTCGCGCTGCTCCTGACCCGCCCCTGGGGCCTGCGGACCCCCGCCTGGCTGCTCGCCTTGCCCCTGTGGACCGCCACCGGGCTGCTGACGCCGATCATGGCCGGGTTCCCGCTCCAGCTCCTGGTCAGGGCGCTGGGAGGCAGCGTCGACGGCCCCTCGTCGGGGAGCGGCGACAGCAGCGGCGCCTTTCTCGACGACTGGGTCTTCGGCGTCGTCTACGGCGGCTTCATCCTCCAGGGCCTCACGCTCGTCGCCCTGTTCGTCCTCTCCGCACGGGACCGCTGGGGACATGTGTGGCGGGGCCGCGTGCGGGATCTGCCCCGCACCGCCACCGGCCGTCGCAGCCTGCAACGAGGCGCCGCCCTCACCGCGGCCCTGCTCGCCCTCGTCCCCCTGGCCCTGCACGTTCTCTGGATCAGCGGCTCCACCACCGGCCTCGACGAGGAGCGGATCGAGGGGCGTACGACCGACTTCTACGTCCTTGAGGCGCTGGACATGGTCTACCTCGCCGCGGCCGTGGCCGGCGGGCTGCTCCTCGCCTTCCGGTGGGCTCCCGCGCTGTCCGTCAAGGTGCCGCTCGCCCTGGCCTGGCTCGGCTCGGGCGCGGTCGCCTGCTGGGGCGGCTGGCTGCTGCTCGCCTCGGTCGTCGGCGTGGACGACATCGCCCGGCAGCCGACGGCGGGAATGCTCCTGACCTACTCTGTGCAGATGATCGCCGGGATACTGGTGGCCGCCCTCGGGGCGTCCTTCCTCAAGGAGCGGGCGGGAGCGTCCGCCCCGGCACCGCGGCACCCCGCGTGAAGGCTCTCGCGGCAGCTCTGCCGGTCCTGTTCGGGCGGCGGGCCCGGCGCCGGTGGATCCATCTGATCCTCGGCGGCGCACTCGCCATGCCGTACGTCTTCGTGGGGTCCGTCATCGTCGGGCCGCCGCTCGGCGAGGACAACGTATTCGGCTCGCTCACCTCCCAACTCGGCGCGTTCGCCGTGGGGTTGCCGCTCGCCGCGATCACCGCGCTCTTCCCGCTCACGCGCCCCATGTCGGTGGCCGCGGTGCGCGCGCTGTGCGACGTGCCGGGCGACGCGCTCGCCGACGGGCCCGCACGGTCCCGGCAGGCACGCGGGCGCACCGTCGCGTGGTTCACGCTGCACCTCGGGTTCGGCGGGATCATCAGCGGGATGTCCCTGGCGCTGCCGCCGTTCGCGGCGGTGCTGATCGCGCTGCCCTTCGCCCCGGCGCTGCGGGACAGCCGGGCCGGGACGCCGGACGTCCTGAACGAGGGCTGGGCGCTCGCGCTCTGCCCGGTCGCCGGGATCCTCTTGCTCGTCGCGCTCGCGGGGTGCGCGGCGGCGGCCGGGGGCCTGCTCGCGCGCTGGGCGCCCGATCTCCTCGGCCCTTCGCCCGCCGACCGGCTCGCGGCGGCCGAGCAGCGCGCCGCGGACCTCGCCGTGCGCAACCGGCTCGCGCGGGAGCTGCACGACTCGGTGGGCCACGCCCTGAGCGCGGTCACGCTCCAGGCGAGCGCCGCCCGCCGGGTCCTGGACCGCGACCCGGAGTTCGTCCGCGAGGCGCTGGCCGCCATCGAGGAGACGACGCGGCGCACGGTGGGCGAACTCGACGCGGTCCTCGGGGTGTTGCGGGAGGGCGGCGGCGACCAGGCGAGTCCGACGGCCCCCGCCCCCACCCTCTCCGCCGATCTCGACGGGCTCCTCAAGCGCACCCGTGCGGGCGGCCTGCGGGTGAAGGCCACGGTCGAGCTGGGCCCCGAAGGCGCGGACGCCCTGCCCCCGATGGTGTCCCGCGAGGCCTACCGCATCGTCCAGGAGAGCCTGAGCAACGCGCTGCGGCACGCGGGCCCCGCGGCCCCGGTGACCCTGCGGATCGCCCTGGACGGCGCCGATCTGGCGATCCTCGCGGAGAACCCGCTGCCCCACGAAACCCCCGCGTCCCGCCCCGGCGGCGGCCACGGCCTGCGCGGCGTCACCGACCGGGCCAGGCTCCTCGGCGGCACCGTGCGGTCAGGACCCGTCGACGGGGTGTGGCGCGTGGACGTACACCTCCCCCTGAAAGGACCCGCACACCCATGACCGAGACGGCCTCGGCCCCCGCCCCCATCCGCATCGTCCTCGCCGACGACGAGCGCATGGTGCGCACCGCCCTGCGCGTGATCCTCTCCGCCGAGCCCGACCTGGAGGTCGTCGGCGAGGCGGCGAGCGGCGCGGAGGCGGTGTCCGTCGTGCGCGAGCTGCGGCCCGACGTGGTGCTCATGGACGTACGCATGCCGGAGATCGACGGCATCCGGGCCACCGAGCAGATCCTGGGGACGCAGGCCGACCCGCCGCGCATCGTGGTCGTGACGACCTTCGAGAACGACTCCTATGTGTACGAGGCGCTGCGCGCCGGGGCCTCCGGGTTCCTGCTGAAACGGGCCGACGCGGACTCGCTGGTGCAGGCTGTGCGGCTCGTCGCGCGCAGCGACTCGCTGCTCTTCCCCGCGGCGGTGCGCGCCCTGGCCGCCGAGCACGGGCGCGCCAAGCCCGCGCCGCCGGCCTGGGTGGGCCGGCTGACGGGGCGCGAGAGCGAGGTGCTGAGGCTGATGGCGGAGGGCCTGACCAACGCGGAGATCGCCGGGCGGATGGGTGTGGGCCCGGCGACGGTGAAGACGCATGTGGCCGCGGTGCTGGCCAAGACGGGGGCGCGGGACCGCACGCAGGCGGTGATCGCGGCGTACGAGGCGGGCTTCATGAACGCCGACTGAGGCCACGGCCGCGCGTGTCCCCGCAGTATGAGGAATCTCTGAGAAACCCGGCAGAACGGAACGAATGCGTCCGGGCCGCTCGTCCTTTTATGGGATGAACAAGACGATCAGGAACGCCTCGGTCTTCACGCTGCTGCTCGTGCTCGCCCTCCTCGTGCGGGCGACGTGGGTGCAGTTCTACGACTCGAAGGCACTCGCGGACGACAAGAAGAACCGGCGCAACGTGATCGAGCAGTACGCGAACCCGCTGGGCGACATCATCGTGGGCGGTGACACCGTCACCGGCTCCGAGCGGACGAAGGGCAGCGACCTCAAGTACAAGCGCACCTACAAGGACGGCGATCTGTACTCGTCCGTCACGGGCTACAGCTCGCAGGTGTACGGGGCGACGCAGCTCGAGGGCATCTACAAGGACGTCCTCGACGGCACCGACACCCGGCTGAAGAACCCCCTGGACACGGTGACCAACAAGCGCGCCGATCCGGGTGACGTGGTCACGACGATCGACCCGGCGGTGCAGAAGGCCGCGTACAAGGCGCTCGGCGACAAGAAGGGCGCGGCGGTCGCCGTCGACCCGAAGACGGGCAAGATCCTCGGCATGGTCTCGACGCCGTCATACGACCCCTCGAAGATCAGCGGCTCCACGGACTCCAAGGAGTGGCAGTCACTCCTCAAGGACGAGGACAAGCCGCTGGTCAACCGCGCGCTGCGGCAGCCGCTGCCACCCGGTTCGACGTTCAAGCTGGTCGTCGCGGCGGCGGCCCTGGAGGACGGGCTCTACGGCTCGGCGGACACGAAGACCGACAGCCCGAACCCGTACATGCTGCCCGGCTCGACGACCCCCCTGAAGAACGAGAGTGCCTCCGCGCCCTGCGAGGACGCGACGATCCGTACGGCGCTGCAGTACTCCTGCAACAACGTCTTCGGGAAGATGGCCGTCGACCTGGGCCAGGACAAGGTCAAGGCGATGGCCGAGAAGATGGGCTTCAACACCGCCAAGCTGGACGTGCCGGTGCGCGCGTCCGAGAGCGTCTACCCGTCGGACATGGACAAGGCCCAGACGGCGCTGACCGGCATCGGCCAGTTCGACGTGACGGCGACGCCGCTGCAGATGTCGATGGTCTCGGGGGCGATCGCCAACGGCGGCGAGCTGGTCGCGCCGCACATGGTGTCCCAGATCACCGACTCGGACGGCGATGTCCTCGATTCGTACGACGACGCCGACTCGCAGCGGGTGATGAGCGAGGACACCGCGAACCAGCTGCAGTCGGCGATGGAGACGGTCGTCGGGAAGGGCACGGGCACGAACGCGCAGATCAGTGGCGCGGACGTGGGCGGCAAGACGGGCACGGCCCAGCACGGCGAGAACAACAGCAAGACGCCGTACGCCTGGTTCACCTCGTACGCCAAGGGCGGCGACGGCAAGGAGGTCGCGGTGGCGGTCATCATCGAGTCGTCGGACGCGGCACGGTCAGAGGTGAGCGGAAACGGCCTGGCGGCGCCGATCGCGAAGGCGATGATGCAGGCGGCCCTGAAGTCGTAGCTCCCTGGGCCGCGCCGAGCTCCGCGGGGTGCCGGTGATCGGGACGGCACCCCGGGCGCGGAGGTCAGCCCCGGGAGCGCCAGGCCTGCAAGCCCCACAGGGCGGCGATCGGCACCACGGCGCCCACGAGCAGCCCGCCGGTGAAGCCGAGGCCGCTGCCGGCGTCCCGGTCGTCCACGGCGACGGCGACGCCCGCAAGGACGACAGCCACCGCGGCGACGGCCACCAGCGCGTAGAAGCGCCGGCTGAAGAAGCGCCACCGGTCGGGCACCTCCGGCGGCGCCGGGATGTCCGCGCCGGGCCCCAGGCTCGCCGCCACCGGCCGCTTGAACCACGCGTAGACGATCCAGTTCCCGCAGGCCTCCCAGCCGTCGGGGGCCAGCCGCTCGTCGAGGCCCTCGCGCCCCCGCGTGACCAGCTCACGCCGGTACTCCCAGCGCTGCGGCCGCTCCAGGTCACGGTGGCTGACGAAGCGGCCGAGCGCGTCGACGCGCTCTACCTCCCAGCCCTCGCCGCCGAAGCGGTTCAGGAGCCCTTCGTCGACGTACGTGTCGGCGGTCCACCGCCAGGTCTCGACGTGCGGCTCGGGGGCGTCGGGCCGCTCTCCCCCGGCCGGGGCGAGCTCGCGGGCGAACGCGTCGACCGGGCCGAACTCGGCCTCCGGGTCGGCTCCGTCCGACTCGTCGAGGTGCGCGCCGAGGTCCGCGACGGTGGCCTCGATGCGGTCGGCGGGCAGCCCGTGCTCCCGCAGCCGGTCGGCGAGGTCGAGGAGGTAGCTGTCGCGTACGTAGCCCTCGTCCATCGTTTCCTTCACGGTGTCGTCCGTCGCTTCGTCCGTCGCTTCGTTCATGGCGTCGTTCATCGCACGCCCGCCTGCGCCAGCATCTCGCGCACGGATCCGTCGAAGGCGAGCCACAGTCCGCCCTGTTCCCCGAGGGTGGCGCGCCCCGCGTCGGTGAGGGAGTAGTAGCGCCTTCCGGGGCCCTTCTCCGTGGCCCGGAACTCCGCGGCGACGAGGCCCGCCTCCTCCAGGCGGTTGAGCACGGGGTAGAGCGTGCCGCCCTTGATCTGGCCGAATCCGGCGGCGCCGAGCAGCTTGGCGATCTCGTAGCCGTAGCTCTCGCCGTCGGTGAGGGCGGCGAGCACGAGCAGATCGAGCACGCCCTTGAACCAGCTGGCCCGGCGGTCGGTCTTCGCGCCCCCGGAAGCGGGTGCGGTCATGGTCAGCTGCCCTTCAGGGTCGGCTCGTGCGGGGTCTCGTGCGGGTTCGCGCGCGGGGTGAAGGTCTCGACGGGCTCCGGCACGGGGAGCGTCAAGTCCCGCACGGAGAGGGCGATGTGGATGGCGACGGGCAGCAGCAGGCTTCCGCTCGCCAGATAGAGCCCGGTGAACAGCACCCCGACGAGGCCGAAGGCGATGACGCCGCTGCGGCCCTGATAGATCCCGGCGAGGGCGTACGCGAGCACCGAAAGGGCCGCCGCCGCATAGACGTCGAGGCCGAGCACGCCGACACCGAAGGCGATCAGGAGCCCGCGGTAGACGAGCTCGGCGCAGATGCCGTCGGTCACGGCGACGGCGATCGCGAGGCGGCGCTCCTGGCGCGTGCGCGGCAGCATCGCCTGGATGGAGGCGAGCCCCGGCACGTTCCTGCCGCCCTCGGCGAGGGCGCGCATCTGCCGCCCGGACACCACGGACACCGCCACCATCACGGCGATGACGGCGACCGCGGTCAGCGGCGACTCGGGCAACGCGATGCCGAGGTCGGCGGCGGCCATGGCCGGCGAGAACAGCAGCACGGTCATCACGAGCGCGGCGAGGACCCACCAGAAGACGAGCACGAAGGTGAAGTAGCCGACGAGCGCGCGGGGTTCGGTGTCGCGGCGGCGGGCGAGCGAGGCGTAGACGCGGCGTCCGAGCCAGGGTTCGCCGAGGAGCAGATAGGCGCCTACCGCGGCGGTGACGGCCGTGGACGTGGCCGAGAACTCCGGCGAGAGCGAGACGGTCATGGTGGGATCCCCCTTCCCGAAGGGGCCGCGGCGGACGTGCCGCGCGGCCCCATGAGCATGTGAGCTACCTAGACCGTAGAGCGACCTAGTCAGGAATACAACCTATCTCGCTATGCCGAGTTGCCTGGCGTCGAACTACTCCACGAAATAGGTGGGGTTGGGCAGCTTGTACGTCTTGTCCGCGTAGCCGCCCGCGAGGTCGGAGACCTGGTCGCCGAAGCTGCCGACGATGTCGTAGCCGGTCGATTCGATGTGCTTGCGGGTGCCTTCCTTGAACTGCACGGTGGTGCACTCCCACTTGGCGGGCGTGGCGCAGTTGCTCAGGTAGGCGGGCGGGGCGGTCTTGTTCTTGGTGAAGACGTGCGTGGTGTCGAGCTGCGTGTCGTATCCCGCCCTGGCGAGATTCGTGACGGCGCCCTCACGCTGCGACTCGCTCAGGCCGGTCAGGAAGAAGACCTCGACGCCCTTGCTCTTGGCGTACGTGACCAGTCCGGGCATGCCGAAGACGGCGGGGCGCTTGGCCGCCTTCACGTACGCGTCCCACGTGGTGTTGTTGTAGGTGTAGTTGGTCGTCTTCTCGTAGTCGAAGCTGAGCAGCGAGGTGTCGTCCACGTCGAGGACGATCGCGGGCTTCTTGCCGTGGTGATGACCCGTGCGGGCGGCGGCCCTCCTGATGTCCTTCTTCGCCTTCGCCTGAATGCGCGCCAGGTCCTTGGCGTACGGGCTGTCGGGCGAGGACCGCCAGACGCCGTCGGCGTCCTGGTAGGCGCCGTAGTAGTCGTCGATCTGGCCGACGAGCACGCCAATGTTCTGGGGTTCGGCGGTGTGCCGCGCCGTGGCGTTGTCGGCGGTGGCGGCGCCCGTGCCGTACAGCGCGGCACCGGCGACGGCACAGGCGGTGGCGATGCCCGCCACCCGTAGAGACTTGCGCATAGGTCGTTTTCTCCGGATCAGAGTCAGTGCAGGGGCAACAGGTTCGAGCAGGTCAACACCTGTCTACGCGCACTGTCTACGCGCATCACACGGCACCCCGCGAGACCCTTTACCCGATCGATACCCGATCCGGAGAAAGCCTGGAGGCCGGAAAAGCCCGGAGGCCGGGAAAAGCCCGGAGGCCGGAGAAAGCCCGGAGGCCGGAGAAAGCCCGGAGGTCAGACCCCGGGCGTCCACCCCGGGTCCCGGCCACTGAGACCGATCACGCGGTCGAGCAGCGGGGCGCCGTCCGGCACCGGGACCACGGCCCCGAACAGACTGTTCCCGGACTGGTCGCCCTCCTCGGGTGTGAGCAGCTCCTGGGCCACCCCGAGGCTCACGTCGTCCGGCGTGTACGCCTGCCCCGTGGACCGCGCCAAGTCCCAGCCGTGCACGACGAGTTCATCCATGGCGACGGCCCCCGCGACGGCCCCCGGAAGATCGATGCCGCCGGCCCGGGTCATGCCCTCGTACGCGGCGGGGTCGCGCCACACCTCCACCAGCTCGTCGAGCAGCTTCGGCAGCTCGGCACGCCACCCGGGCGTCAGTTCCGGGAGGGAGTCACCCGGGCTCCGGTCGAGGTGCGCGCCCAGGTCCTTGCGCCCGGCATCCCGGAACGCGGTGGTCAGGCCGACCAGATGGCCCAGCAGATGGCGCACCTGATACTCCGGACAGGGCGTGGGCCCCGCGAGCTGATCGTCGGTGATGCCGTCCGCGACGGCTGCCACCAGCCGGGCCTGCCGCTCGAAATCGATCGTCTTCGTCATGGGTCCTCCAGAATCTCGGCGGCCCTGCCCCGCGGGCCGCTGTCGTGCCCTGTAGACCGGCCCGGCACCGAAAACTCATCGGCGTACCCGGCTCGTTCGACGCACGGAATACCGCACCTGCCCCATGCCGGACCGGGGGCCTTAGAACCAGCATCACCTGCCATGACATCTGCCACGACACCTGCCGCGAGATCGTCGGTCTCCCGGGTCCTGCGCAACCGCGACGCGCGCCTCTGCCTGGGCGCGGTGCTGGTCTCCGGCTTCGGCAGCTCCGCGATGTGGCTGGTCTCCGGGATCTGGGTGAAGGAGCTGACCGGCTCGGACGGCCTGGCCGCCCTCTGCGCCTTCGCGCTCTGGGCCCCGGCCCTGATCGGCCCCCTCCTGGGCACGATCGCCGACCGCACCCGCCGCGGGCCCCTGCTCATCGGCACGAACCTGGCCCTGGGCGCCCTGCTGACCACCCTCCTGTTCGTCGACTCCACCAGCACCCTGTGGATCCTCTACGCGGTGCTGTTCCTGTACGGGGCGTGCGGCGCCGTCACCGACGCGGCGGAGGCGGCCCTGGTGACAGCGGCGGTCGGCAGGGACCTGGCGGGTGACTTCAACGGCCTGCGGATGTCCGCGAACGAAGGCATGAAGCTGATCGCACCGCTCGCGGGAGCGGGCCTCTTCGCCGCGTACGGAGGCGCCCGGGTGGCACTCCTGGACGCCGCCACCTTCGTGCTCGCGGCAGGGATGTTCGCGCTCCTCCGGGTCCGCGAGGACGTACCCGTGCCCAGCGGCACGAAGGGCTGGCGGGCGCAGACAGCCGAAGGGGCACGCCACTTGTGGGGCGACCCGCGGCTGCGGCCCCTCGTCCTCGCGGGCGGCCTGACCATGCTGACCTCGGGGATCAGCGGGGCGGCCGTCTACGCGGTCGTGGAGGGACTGGGCCACTCCCCCGCGTACACAGGCGTGCTGTACGTCGTGCAGGGCGCGGGATCGGTCGCGGTCGGCGTCGCTTCGGGGGCGCTGATGCGGCGCTTTGGAGCACGCCGGTTCGGCGGGGCGGGCATCGCGCTCACCGCGCTCGCCGTGGTCCTGCAGGCACTGCCGTACGACGCGACGGCCCTTGCGGGCAGTCTCGCCAACGGCCTCGGGCTGCCCTGCGTACTGATCGCGGGCATGACGTCGGTGCAGCGCGAGACACCGCGGGCGCTCCTGGGCCGGGCGGCGGCGACCGCGAACACCCTGATGTTCACGCCGACCGCGGTGGGCATCGCCCTGGGCGCCGGGCTGGTCGAGACCGTCGACTACCGCGTCCTGTTGCCGGTCCTCGCGGGGGCGCGGCTGCTGATCGCCGCGCCCCTGCTCAGGTCCCGTTCCGCGCGCGCTACTTCACGTCGGCCCAGCGCTTGATGGTCGCGACGGCCTCGGCCTGTTCGGCGGCCGGCAGCTTGGCGATGGAGGCACCGTGGTTGGAGCCGGGGGCCTCGTAGCGGTAGGAGTCGCGGTGGCTCGGGGTGAACTTCTCCGCGCTCCACGGGTCGTTCTCGCCGTAGATGAACATCATCCGCTGGCCGCGGGTCTTCACCCAGCGGTCGACGTCCGCGATGGTCCTGTTGTTGTACGAGCCGCGCATCGCCTCGGGGAGCACCGAGTTGGGCTGGTAGATGTCCGGGTAGTGGCGGACGTCCTTGAGGTGCTTGAACTTCAGGTCGGCCCAGCCGAGTTGGGTGGCGGCCTGCCGGTAGTAGGGGCCCGTGCCGTTCGTGCCGAGGGTCTCGTCCTGGTAGACGCTGAAGCCGTGGCCCTTCGACCAGGCGTAGAGCTCGTCGTCGGTGGCCTTCTTGGCGTCGGGCACGGTCGGGCAGTTGTCGATGCTGCCGCTCTGCCAGAAGTTCCACACCTGGTCGAGCACCGCGAACTCGTAGGCACGGTCGGTGGTGCCCAGCGTCTCCTCGAAGGTGTCGCCGCTGGCCTTGGCGTCCGCCTCAAACTTGGGGATCAGCGCGTCACGGCGTACGAGCATCTCGCGCTGCACGGCGTTCAGCGCGCTGCGGCACTCGGCCGTGCCGACCGTCCTGAAGAACCGCTCGTAGCCGCTGTCGTCCCTGTTGTTGGCGTCGTTCGGAGCCACGAACGCGACGACCGCGTCCAGGTCTTCGGGGTAGAAGCGCTCGTGGTACGTGGCCGTCATGCCGCCCTTGCTGGCGCCCGTGCCGAGCCACTTGCCCTTCTCGATGCCGCGCAGCGCCCGCGTGAGGCGGTGCTCGTCGGCGGCCTCCTGCTGGACGGTGAGCTTGGACCAGTCGGAACCGGCCGCTCCCGAGGGGCGGGACTGCTCGAAGTAGCGGTGCTCGACGCTGACCTGGTTGGCGTCGATCAGCTTGGTGAGGGCGGTGGTGTTGGACGCCAGGGTGTAGCCGCCGGTGTAGAGGACGGTCGGCTTGTCCGTGGCCTTGTGCCAGAGCGTGGCGCGCTGGGTGAAGGTGCCGGCGCGGGGGTTGCCGTGGTCCACGGGCTGGGCGTACGTGAGCGTGTAGAAGGGGTATCCCTCCCTGTCGACCACGGAGACGACCTTCATGCCGGGGATCTTCTCCAGCTGCTCCCGGACGTCGGGCGCGGCGGTGCTCTGTCCCCCACCGGTCCGCGCGGCGGCGGGCATCGCCCCGCCGAGCACCGCCGCGCCCGCCATGATCCCGGCACAGGCCAGCGCCGCTATCCCCTTGTTGCGCACCTTGTCTCCTCGTACTGGAGCGAATGGTTGGGCGGATGGTAACCGCTTCCACTTCGTGGGCGACAGAGGGTGGTTGGGGGGCGTGCGCCGGGCTAGTCCAGCTGCTTCAGGGCGCTCCGCACCTGTGCGAGATCCGCGTCCGACGCCAACCCCGCGTGGTAGAGCCGTAGTTCGTCCGCGCCCAGCGTGCGCGCGTCAGCGGCGTCGGCGGCGAGGGTGGCGGGGCCGCCGCCCATGCCGGAGACGACGGTGAGGTTCGCGGCGAGGGTGGTGCGGGCCGTGCGGTGCGCGGCGAAGGGCGTAAGCGCCTGAGCCCCGCCGGTGCAGGGCACGACCACGCCGTCGGCCACGGAGAGAATGTGCTCCGGGTCGACTCCGGCGTTGGCTCCGCAGTGGTACGCCACCGGGTCCGCGTGCAGCAGCACTTGGAAGCCCTCTGGAGCTGCGGCGCGCACGGCCGTGACCGCCGCCTCCTGGAGCGTGCGGGCCGCTTCCTCGCGCCACGCGCGCGTGGCAGCCGCCCTCTCGGCACCGAGCAGCTTCTCCACCGCCTGCCAGCCGCCGGGAGGCTCGTCGCCCCGCCACACGGGCTCCAGGGCGCGGCGGACCCCGGCCGCCAGCTCGTCCGGGACGAGGCCTTCCTGGGCGTACCCCGCACGGCAGTCCGCGCAGAAGCACAACGACATCAGATACTGCCCGGCCTCGCCGAGCGGCACCCCCGCGATCTTGTCGTGGGCGTGCAGATGCGCGAGGCCGTACCAGCCGAGGGACTCCAGTTCCGTGCCGCGCGCGCCGGGGCGTACGGCGGCCTCCGCCGCGAGGTCGACGAGGTACGCGCGCGTGGCGGGCTGTGCGATGCAGGGCGCCCAGGGATAGCGGTCTCCGTAGGCGTTGACGACGGAGGTGTCCGGATGGTCGGCGCCCATACGGGAGTTGTGGGCGAGGACCACCCAGGTGTGCACGTCGAGCCCGGCCGCCGCCAGCGCGTCGGCGGCCTCTCCGTAGGCGTCGCCCGGGGCCCAGCTCCCGGCCGCGTACGGGCGCAGGGCGCGCCCCTCCCACCGGCCGTCGGGCTCGTAGAGGACGGCCGCGTGCTCGGCGGTGACGACGCGGTGGCACGGGTGACGCGGGGTCAGGGCGCGCGTGGAGTGGTAGGCGGAGGCGAGGGTGACCTGCCGGACGCCGAGGTCCGCGACGCGCGCGGGGGCGGCGGGGTCGCCGGTGACGTCCCAGGGGTACAGGAAGGCGGAGGTCCTCACGCGCCCTCCTCCCGCACCAGGGCGCGCCCGCGCTCGGTCAGCTCGGCGAGGCGCTTGACGTGCTCGTCGGCGGGTTCGTGCAGCGGCGTCCGCACCACGCCGACGTCGAGCCCCGCCAGGCGTACGCCCGCCTTGACGAGGGAGACGGCATAGCCGCGGCCCTCGCTGCGCAGCTCCACGAAGGGGCGGTAGAAGCCGTCGATGAGCCGGTTCACCATCGCGTCGCCCTCGGCGGTCCCGGCGTTGAAGGCCCGGTGGAAGGCGAGCGCGATGTCGGGGGCGAAGCAGAAGACCGCCGACGAGTAGAGCGTCACGCCGATGCCTCGGTAGGCGAGCCCGGTCAGCTCGGCGGTGGGCAGGCCGTTGAAGTAGAGGAAATCCTCCGGGACTTCCGTGCGCACGGCACTGACGATGCGCTGCATCAGGTCCATGTCGCCGAGGCCGTCCTTGAAGCCGATGATGCCCTCGGTGCGGGCAAGACCGACGACGCTCTCCGGGGTGAACACGGCGTTGTCGCGCTGGTAGACGATGACGTCCAGCGAGGTGGCCGCGGCCAGTTCGGCGTAGTGCCGCAGCAGGCCCTCCTGCCCGGCGACGACGAGATAGGGCGGCATCGCCAGCAGCCCGTCGGCGCCCGCCTCCTCGGCGAGCTTCGCGTACCGCACGGCCAGCGCGGTGCCATACCCGGCGCCCGCGACCACCGGCACCCGTCCCGCGGACTCCTCGACGGCGGCGCCGACGCACGCCCGGAACTCCTCGGGCGTCAGGGCGTGGAACTCACCGGTGCCGCAGCAGGCGAAGACGGCCGCGGCACCCGCCTCGATCCCCGCGCGCACGTGCGCGCGGTAGATGTCGAGGTCGATGGAACCGTCCGGCCCGTAGGCGGTGACCGGGAAGAACAGCGGCCCGCTGGGGATGTCGAGTCGAGCGGCGAGGGGTGCTGACGTCACGGGCTCTCCCTTAGCGTGCACGTTTCTGATCCACGTCCATATTTCTGAACAAGCCCACGCTAAGCCGCCTCTTGAGCCCCGGTCAAGCGTCGAGGTCAGCAAGAGAACCGTGATTCGAGAGCGGATTCCCCACCTCCGTACGACACTTGACGCGACGAGCCGTTGATCCCTAGCGTGTCCATAAATGTGAATTCTGTACGTGGACAAGAACGCGACTGCCGAGTCACCGCTGATCCGAGGAGACCCCCTCATGCCCGCTCCCCGCACCATCCTGCTCACCGGCGCCGCAGGCGGCCTCGGCACCTTGATGCGGGGGCTGCTGCCGGCCTACGGCTACGAGCTGCGGCTGCTCGACGTGCGGCCCATCGAGGGCGAGCCGGACGCGATCACGGCCGACCTCGACGACAAGAAGGCGCTGCGGGAGGCCGTGCAGGGTGTCGACGCGGTCATCCACCTCGCGGGCATCTCCCTGGAGTCCTCCTTCGACAAGATCCTGCGGGCGAACATCGAGGGGACCTACAACCTCTACGAAGCGGCGCGCGAGGAAGGCGTCCGCCGTGTCGTCTTCGCGTCGTCGAACCACGCGGTGGGGTTCACGCCCCGGCCCGTCGGCGACGATCCGCTGATCCCGGTGGAGACGCCGCGCCGCCCCGACACCTTCTACGGCCTGTCGAAGTCCTTCGGCGAGGATCTCGCCCAGTTCTACTGGGACAAGCACGGGATGGAGACGGTCTCCGTGCGCATCGGCTCGTGCTTCCTCGAACCGTCGAACGTACGGATGCTGTCGGTCTGGATGAGCCCGGGGGACGGCGCCAGGCTCTTCCACGCGGCGCTGACCGCCCCCTCGGTGGGGCACACCGTGGTGTACGGGTCGTCCGCGAACACGCGCCTGTGGTGGGACCTCTCGTCGGCGCGTGCGCTCGGCTACGAGCCGCAGGACGATTCGGAGCAGTACGCGGACAAGCTCGTCGCCGAGCAGGGCGAACTGGATCCCGCGAATCCGGATCACGCGAATCTGGGCGGCCACTTCTGCACGAACCCTCCGGTGTGGCCCCACTGACCCTCCGATGCGGGCTTGCCGAGCCGGGTCCGTCCTCGTTCGCCGGAGGGGTTGAAATCAGCCCTCCGGTGCCTTCGAAGGAGAGCCCCGAACCCCCGAACGGGCAACGAACGGGCACCCCCGACCCCCCGAACGGGCACCCCACCCGCCCGAAGCACAGGCCGCAGCCCTGCCAAACGGGCAGAGGCGGGCAGCATCGCCCCCATTCCGAGCCTGTTCACGCACCGCGCCCCGCTGTAGAACTTTCCCCCAGGGCCCGAACGGGCACAGCGAGGGAAGGAGGCGGCACCCATGACCGCGGAAGAGCGCCAGCGGGAAATCGTCCGGGCGGCGCGGACCTCCGGCTCCGTGGACGTCACCGCGCTCGCCACCAAGCTGGGCGTCGCCAAGGAAACCGTCCGCCGCGACCTCCGCGCCCTGGAGGACCACGGCCTGGTCCGCCGTACGCACGGCGGCGCCTACCCCGTGGAGAGCGCCGGCTTCGAGACCACCCTTGCCTTCCGCACCACCATGCACGTCCCGGAGAAGCGCAGGATCGCCGCTGCCGCCGCCGACCTCCTCGGCGACGCCGAAACGGTCTTCGTCGACGAGGGCTTCACCCCGCAGCTCATCGCCGAAGCACTGCCCGAAGCCGCCAAGGGACGCCCTCTGACCATCGTCACCGCGTCCCTGGCCACCGCCGGCGCCCTCGCCGAGGCCGACAACATGTCCGTCCTCCTCCTCGGCGGCCGTGTCCGCCCGGGCACCCTGGCGACCGTCGACCACTGGACGACGCGCATGCTGGCCGGGTTCGTGATCGACCTCGCCTACATCGGGGCCAACGGCATCTCCCGCGAGCACGGCCTGACCACGCCCGACCCCGCGGTCAGCGAGGTGAAGACGCAGGCCATCCGCGCGTCGCGGCGCACCGTGTTCGCGGGCGTGCACACCAAGTTCGGGGCGACGAGCTTCTGCAGGTTCGGGCACGTCGGCGAGCTGGAGACCATCGTCACGAGCACGCAGCTGCCCGCCTCCGAGGCGCACCGCTACTCGCTCCAGGGCCCGCAGGTCATCCGCGTCTGACACTCCCCCCGCGCCCCCTTCGACTCCCGCTCCGGCACCTTTCGTGATCCCGCACGCCCTCACCCACCTTCGACGCCCCCGACACACCCCCACTCACACCCCATACGTCCCCATATGTCCCCATACGTCCAGGAGCATTCATGCGAACCCAGAGCCGACGGAGGCCGCGCGCACTAGCCGCGGCAGCCGCAGGGACGCTGCTTGCCCCGCTGCTCTCCGGCTGCTGGGCCGGGGCGGGCGGGACCGGTTCAGGCGGCGACTCCATCAACGTACTGATGGTGAACAACCCGCAGATGGTCGAACTGCAGAAGCTCACCGCCGCCCACTTCACCAAGGAAACGGGCATCAAGGTGAACTTCACGGTCCTGCCCGAGAACGACGTCCGCGACAAGATCAGCCAGGACTTCGCCAACCAGGCGGGCCAGTACGACGTCGCCACGCTCAGCAACTACGAGATCCCGATCTACGCCAAGAACGACTGGCTGCACGAACTCGGCTCGTACACCAAGAAGGACACGGCGTACGACGAGAAGGACGTACTGCCCTCCATGCGCCAGTCCCTCACCGGGGACGACGGCAAGCTCTACGGACAGCCCTTCTACGGAGAGTCGTCCTTCCTGATGTACCGGAAGGACGTCTTCAAGAAGGCCGGTCTCACCATGCCGAAGAAGCCCACCTGGCAGCAGGTGGCGAAGCTCGCGGCCGACGTGGACCGCGCCGAGTCCGGGATGAAGGGCATCTGTCTGCGCGGGCTTCCCGGCTGGGGCGAGTTGATCGCACCGCTGACGACGGTGGTGAACACCTTCGGAGGGACCTGGTTCGACAAGGGGTGGAAGGCCCGCCTCGACTCCCCCGAGTTCAAGAAGGCGACGCAGTTCTACGTGGACCTGGTCCGCAAGCACGGTGAGTCCGGGGCCGCCCAGTCCGGCTATGCCGAGTGCCTGAACAACCTCACCCAGGGCAAGACCGCCATGTGGTACGACGCGACGGCCGCCGCCGGTTCGCTGGAGTCCGCCAAGTCCCCGGTCAAGGGCAAGATCGGCTACGTACCGGCGCCCGTGGAGAAGACCAGGAGCTCCGGGTGGCTCTACACCTGGGCCTGGGGCCTGCAGAAGGCCTCGCGCAACCCGGACAAGGCCTGGAAGTTCGTCTCCTGGGCGTCCAGCAAGGAGTACGAGGAGCTGGTCGGCGAGAAGATCGGCTGGTCCAACGTCCCCGCGGGCAAGCGCTCGTCGACGTACGACAACCCCGAGTACGTCAAGGAAGCCGCTGCCTTCCAGGACGTCACCCACGATGCCATCGAAGGCGCACGGCCGACCGATCCGGGCGTGCAGCCCCGCCCCGCGCCCGGCATCCAGTTCGTCGGCATCCCCGAGTTCACCGACCTCGGCACGAAGGTCTCCCAGGAGATCAGCGCGGCCATCGCCGGACGCCAGTCCGTCGAATCGGCCCTCAAGACGTCACAGAAGCTCGCCGAGAAGATCGCCGAGGAGTACGAGGGACGATGACCGCCACCGCGAGCACCACCACCGTCGCGCCACGGACCGCGCGCGCCCCCGGGCCCAAGGCGCCAGGACGGCTGCGTGCCTGGGCCACCAGGGCCCCGCTGCTCCCCGCGCTGATCTTCATGGTCGTCGTCACCCAGCTGCCGTTCGTGGCCACGCTGGTGATCTCCTTCTTCGACTGGAACGCCCTCTACCCCGACGCCCGCAGCTTCACCGGACTCGACAACTACTCCGAGGTCCTCACCGACCCCGACCTGCGCAAGTCCGTCCTGACGACCATCGTGCTCACGGCCACCGTGGTGATCGCGAGCCTCGTCATCGGGCTCGGCCTCGCCCTGCTCCTCGACCGGAGGTTCCGGGGCCGGGGCATGGTGCGTACGTTGCTCATCGCGCCGTTCCTGCTCGTGCCCGTGGCCGCGGCGCTGCTGTGGAAGCACGTGCTCTACAACCCCGAGTACGGCCTCTTCAACGGCCTGCTGCACTGGGTGGGCGGTGACGGCGCCGCCCAGCCCGACTGGGTCTCCAACACCCCGCTGATCGCCATCGAGGCCTCCCTGATCTGGCAGTGGACGCCCTTCATGATGCTGATCCTGCTCGCGGGGCTGCAGAGCCGCGACAGCGAGCTCATCGAGGCCGCCCGGATGGACGGCGCGGGCAACTGGCAGGTGTTCCGCTATCTGACGCTGCCGCATCTGCGCCGCTATCTGGAGCTCGGCTCGCTGCTCGGCTCGATCTACATCGTGCAGAACTTCGACGCCGTCTTCACGATCACCTCGGGCGGTCTGGGCACCGCCAACCTGCCCTACACCGTCTACCAGAGCTTCTACCAGGCCCACGAGAACGGCCTGGCGTCCGCCGCCGGTGTCCTCGTCGTCATCGGTTCCATCATCATCGCGACCTTCGCGCTGCGGGTCGTCTCGTCCCTGTTCCGTGAGGAGGCGTCCCGCGCATGAGCACCGCTGAGACGCGTGTACGTACACAGCCCGGGAGCCGCTTCCGCATCCGGGGCTCCGCGGGCCTCGGCCTGGCCGCCTGGCTGGCCGGGATCCTGTTCTTCCTGCCCATCGCCTGGATGACGCTGACCTCCTTCCACTCGGAGGAGGACGCGGCCACCAACCCGCCCTCGCTCGCCGCCTCGCTCACCCTGGACGGCTACCGCGACTTCTTCGGTTCGGGCGGCGGCGCGAGCCCCTGGCCCTCGCTCATCAACTCGACCGTGGCCTCGGTGGCCTCGACCCTGCTCGTGCTGCTCCTCGCGCTCCCCGCCGCGTACGCGCTCTCCATCAGGCCGGTGAAGAAGTGGACGGACGTCCTGTTCTTCTTCTTGTCGACGAAGATGCTGCCCGTCGTGGCGGGCCTGCTGCCGATCTATCTCTTCGCCAAGAGCACCGAGATGCTCGACAGCATCTGGCTGCTCGTCATCCTCTACACGTCGATGAACCTGCCGATCGCCGTGTGGATGATGCAGTCCTTCCTCGCCGAGGTGCCGGTCGCGATCATCGAGGCCGCGCAGATCGACGGGGCGCGGCTGCCCACCATCCTCACGCGCGTGGTGGCCCCCATCGCGCTGCCGGGGATCGCGGCGACGTCCCTGATCTGCTTCATCTTCAGCTGGAACGAACTGCTCTTCGCACGGGTGCTCACGGGCGTCGTCGCCCAGACCGCGCCCGTGTTCCTGACCGGCTTCATCACCAGCCAGGGCCTGTTCCTGGCGAAGGTGTGCGCCGCGTCGCTCGTGATCTCCCTGCCGGTGCTCGCCGCGGGGTTCGCCGCCCAGGACAAGCTGGTCCAGGGCCTGTCGTTGGGAGCCGTCAAGTGAAGGCCGCCATCATCGAGTCCGTCGGCAAGGCTGTCGTCGGCGAGGTGCCCGACCCCACCCCGGGGCCGCGCGAGGTTGTCGTCGAGGTCGCGGCGTGCGGTCTGTGCGGGACCGATCTGCACATCCTCCAGGGCGAGTTCGCGCCCACGCTGCCGGTGGTGCCGGGGCACGAGTTCGCCGGGGAGGTGGTGGGGCTCGGTCGCGAGGTCACGGAGCTCGCGGTCGGCGACCGGGTCGCCGTCGACCCCTCGCTCTACTGCTACGAGTGCCGCTACTGCCGCACCGGCCACAACAACCTGTGCGAGCGCTGGGCCGCGATCGGCGTCACCACCGCGGGCGGCGCGGCCCAGTACGCGGTGGCGCCCGTCGCCAACTGTGTGCGGCTCCCCGAGAACGTACGCACCCAGGACGCGGCGCTCATCGAGCCGCTCTCCTGCGCGGTGCGCGGCTACGACGTGCTGCGGGCCCAGCTGGGCGCCCACGTGCTGATCTACGGCTCGGGGACGATGGGCCTGATGATGCTGGAGCTCGCCAAGCGGACGGGGGCGGCGAGCGTGGACGTCGTGGACCTCAACCCGGACCGCCTCGCCACGGCACGGCAGTTGGGCGTCTCGGGGTCGGCGGCCGGCGCGGACGAACTGGAGCGGCCGCAGGGCTGGGACATCGTGGTCGACGCCACGGGGAACGCGAACGCCATCCAGGACGGCCTCGGGCGGGTCGCCAAGGCGGGGACGTTCCTGCAGTTCGGCGTGGCCGACTACGCGACCCGGGTCAGCATCGATCCGTACCGCATCTACAACCAGGAGATCACCATCACCGGGTCGATGGCGGTCCTGCACAGCTACGAGCGGGCGGCGGAGCTGTTCGCCGCGGGCGTCCTCGATCCCGATGTCTTCATCAGCGACCGGATGCCGCTGGACGAGTACCCGCAGGCCCTGGAGCGGTTCGCCTCCGGCGTGGGACGGAAGATCATCGTGGTCCCGTAGAGGGCCTGCCCCCCAGACCCTCCGGAGCCCTCTGAACGCGCCCCTTCCCCACCCCCGGGAAGGGGCGCTCCCACGTGGAGTGCGCCCCTGGACACAGCGGGCGAAGAAAACCTGTCAGGTAAGGGAACGGCAAAGCCGGGACGTTCGTTACCCCGGACATGACCGCTATGACACCCGGCTCGAACATCCCCCTCACCGCCACCCGCGTGGCGGTGGACGTCGCCGCACCGGTGCGGCTCGACGTGTCGGGCCTGCTGCTCACCGCCGACGGCAAAGTGCGCTCGGACGACGACTTCATCTTCTTCAACCAGCCCGCAGGCCCCGGTGTGACGTACACGTCGGGTGGCGGCACGACCCCCGACAAGATCACGGTCGACACCAGCGCCGTGCCCGCCGGCATCGAGAAGATCGTCGTCACCGCGAGCCCGGACGCGGCCGGCCAGACCTTCCAGGGCATCGAGCCCACCGCCACGATCCGCAACGCGGACGACGGCTCCGTACTCGCCACGTTCACGCCCCCGCAGCTCGGCGGCGAGACCGCCCTGGTGATCGTCGAGGTCTACCTGCGCAACGGCGCGTGGAAGGCGCGCGCCGTCGGCCAGGGCTATACGAACGGCCTGGCCGGCATCGCGACGGACTTCGGTGTCTCGGTCGAGGAGCCCGCCGCCCCGGCCGCAGCGGCCGCGCCCGCGGCCCCCATGGCGCCCCCGACCGGCGCCCCGGTCCAGGGCCCGCCCCCGCCGGCCGCGGACCCGCGCCTGGCCGCGCCCGCCGCCCCGGCCGCTCCCCCGGCACCCGCCGCCCCCGCGCCCGGCGCCGGGAAGATCAACCTGGACAAGGGCCGGGTCAGCCTTCAGAAGAACCAGACGGTGTCCCTGGTCAAGGGCGGGAAGCCGCTGCTCTCGCAGGTCAAGATGGGCCTCGGCTGGGAGCCCGCGTACGGCGGCAAGGACATCGACCTGGACGCCTCGGTCATCGCGTACGGCCCGCAGCGCAACCACGTGGACAGTTGCTACTTCGGCAAGCTGTCGATCGTGAACGGCGCGATCAAGCACTCCGGTGACAACCTCACGGGCGAGGGCGGCGGTGACGACGAGGTGATCGTCGTGGACCTGGGCCGTCTGCCGCAGGACGTGACGGGTCTCGTCTTCACGGTGAACTCGTTCTCCGGCCAGAAGTTCACGCAGGTCGCCAAGGCGTACTGCCGTCTCCTGGACGCGGCCTCGGGCGAGGAGCTGGTCCGCTTCGACCTCACGAACGCCGAGGCGCAGACGGGCGTGATGATGGCCAAACTCATCAAGCAGTTCACGGGCGAGTGGGAAATGACCGCCATGGGTGACTTCGTGAAGTCACGGACCGTGCGCGGCATGGTGAAGCCCGCGGCGCAGGCGCTCTAGCCGCCGCACGGGCCTCCGCGGGGCGGGCTGGAGGGCCGGAGCAAAGCGCAGGGGCGGTCGGCGAGGAAGGGATGAACCTTCCCGCCGGCCGCCCCTTGTCGTACAGGGGGACGCGCGCGCAGGCGTACGTCAGGTCAGAGCTTCGCCAGCTTGGGATAAGGGCTCAGGAACCTTCCCTGGCGGCCTGCGAAGTCGATGACCACTGCTTCCTCGCCTTCCACTCCGACGATCCGTCCGAGTCCGTACTGGTCGTGGGAGACCCGGTCGCCCACGGCGAACTGCTCGATGGGCGGTGCGGGGGGCGGCGGAACGTTGAAAGGACTGTTCGGCAGGTGGCGTCGGGTACCGGGGGGCCTCGTCATGTTCTGAGTATGCGCCCTCCGGGCCCCGGCGCACCATGCTCCGAGCTCACACGGTCCTCACATCGGCATCAAACCGACACACAATTGCAGATTCCTCGTAGCGGTACGTAGTTGTTCCGTGGCACCACGCGCACGACGCGCACATGTGTGCCCCATGGACCGCGGACGGACGCCGGACGGTCAGAACAGGGCGCTGTAGGCGTTCAGGGCGGGCTGCCCGCCGAGGTGGGCGTACAGGACGGTCGCGTCGCGTGCGATCTCCCCCCGGTCCACCAGATCGATCATCCCGGCCATCGATTTCCCCTCGTAGACCGGGTCGGTGACCATGCCCTCCGTGCGGGCCGCGAGCCGCATCGCGTCGAGGGTCGCCTCGTCCGGGAGCCCGTACGTGCCCGCGTGATAGCGCCCGTCCAGCTCGATGTCGGCGTCCTTCACCTCGGCCTGTACGCCGATGAGTTCGGCCGTCCCCCGGGTGATCCTGGCGATCTGCTCGCGGGTGCGGCCGGGGTCCGCGGAGGCGTCGATGCCGAGGACGCGGCGGGGGCGGCCGCCCTCCTCCGCGAGCGCGGCGAATCCGGCGACCATGCCCGCCTGGGTGGACCCGGTCACCGAGCAGACCACGACGGTGTCGAAGAAGACCCCCAAGTCCTCCTCCTGCTCGGCCACTTCGTACGCCCACTGCGCGAATCCCAGGCCGCCGAGCCGGTGCTCGGAGCAGCCCGCGGGGATCGCGTACGGCTTGCCGCCCGCCTCTTCGACCTCGCGCACCGCCCGCTCCCAGCTCTCCTTGATGCCGATGCCGAATCCGGCGCGCACGAGGCGGATGTCGGCGCCCGCGAGCCTGCTGATGAGGATGTTGCCGACCTTGTCGTAGACGGAGTCCGGCCAGTCCACCCAACTCTCCTGGATCAGCACGCACTTGAGCCCGGCGCGGGCGGCGACGGCGGCGACCTGGCGGGTGTGGTTGGACTGGACGCCGCCGATCGACACGAGGGTGTCGCAGCCCTGGGCGAGCGCGTCGGCGACCAGATACTCCAGCTTGCGCGTCTTGTTGCCGCCGTAGGCGATGCCGGAGTTGCAGTCCTCCCGCTTGGCCCAGAGCGTGGCGCCGCCGAGGTGGTGGGTGAGGCGGTCCAGGGGGTGGACGGGCGAGGGGCCGAAGAGGAGGGGGTAGCGGGCGTAGGAGTCGAGGGGTGCTGGCACGGTGGCCTCCAGGCGGGGCGGTGTCTGCGGTGTCTTCAGGGGTGGGCGAGTTCTTCCAGGACGCGCCAGATCTCCGTGGTGACGGCCGCCGCGGCTTCCGGGTCGCCGTCCGCGCACGCGTCGATCAGCCGATCGTGCAGGGCGGCGGAGCCGCAGGTCACGCCCTCGCCGAAGCGCTGCCTCTCCAGGCGGCGGATGAGCGGGGTGTAGCGGGTGATGGTGGCCGCTGCCGCGCTGTTGCCGCAGGCCGCGACGAGGACGCCGTGCAGGTCGTCGTCGGCCCGCAGGGCGCCCTCCACATCGCCGGACGTGAGGGCCGCAGCGAACCGGCGGTTGGCCTCCCGCATCGCGTGGACGTGCGCGGGCGCCAGGCGTGGCACCGCGCTGCGGGCGACGAGCTCGTGCATGGCGCGGACGACGGCCGCCGCGTCCCTGACGTCAGCCGCGTCCAACGGCGTCACACGGGTGTGGCTCTGCGGTTTGGTCTCCAGGAGGCCTTCGTCGACGAGCCGCGCGAACGCCTCGCGGACGGGTGCGCGGGACAGGCCGAGCGACGCGGCGAGGTCGGCGTCCCGCACGACGCTGCCCGGCGGGATCTCACCTCCGACGATCGCGTCCCGGATCGATGCGTACGCCTGGTCCCTGAGGAGGGTGCGGCGCACCGGTTGCATGGCTCCCATGCACTGAAATGTTAGATACCAATTCCCGGCACGGGCAAGGGTCTTGACGCGAGCAGGAGCCTTCACTCGACCAAGAACCTAGAACGGCCAGTCGCCCGAAGAGCCCGCCTCCACCAGCTGCACCATCCGGAAAGCCGCGTCCGAAAGGCCCCCGAACACATGGCGGTTGCCCGTGCCGGACTCGCCGTGGCCCACCCGGTAGCCCGCGAGGTTCCAGGTGTAGACCGGGATGTGCGCCGGAACCTGCTCGGTCGGGTCGCCGTGGTAGTTGTACGTCGCCTGCTCGTCGGTGATGATCAGGACGCGATCGTGCTTCTTGTAGAAGCGCCGCACCGCCTCGGTGGTGTTCGTGCCGCCGAGCTTGCCGAAGCGCTCCAGGATCTTGAGCACCGACTCCCCCTCGCGGTACTTCACGCGGGCGCTTGTCGTGCCGAACTCGACCAGGTCCGCGTCCGCCGCCCGCAGCGCGAGCGCCGTGCCGAAGACCGCGGCGGCGTCCGCGCGGTTGAGCTGCGAGCGCTCCGAGAGCGGCGACCACATGGAGCTCGAACGGTCCACCAGGATCAGCGAACGGCCCCGAAGCGTGGGCACGTTGGCCAGCGAGTGGCCGAGCGCACGCTCCAGCGGGTACGCCCAGCGCAGCGACGGCGCGTGCTGGTAGGCGGCGAGGTAGCGGAAGGGGAACTGCCGCGACTTCGCGACCTCCGCCGGGTCGGCGATCTTCGCCGCGACGACGCTCGCCACCTCGTCCGACACGCCTGCCGTGTCGAAGTTGCGCAGGTTGCGCACGAGCGCCATCGCGCCCATGGACGGAATGACCGCTTCCCAGGCCGCCTTGTCCATCGGCCCCCGCAGCCAGCCCGCGAGCGCCTCCCAGGTGAGGCCCGCCGCGGCAAGCCGCTCGGCGCCGCCCGCGCCGGTGACCACCGCGCGCCGCTCGGCGACCGGCACGGCCATCAGCTCGCGGTGCGCGGCCAGGACGCGGGCCGACGCGGGCGGTACGGCGGTGTCGGGGTGGTGGCGGCGGTCGAGCGCGTACGGGAAGAGGTCGCCCTGCCACGGCTTGTCCGGGTCGGGTGCGGCGTGCACGAGGTTGAGGATGTCGCCGAAGCGGTACCCCTTGGACGCGGTGTCGTACTTGAGCAGCGCCTTCTCGCCGTACAGACGGCGCACCGCGTCCGCGATGCCGCGCTTGACGGGCTTGGGGATGTTCCGGCCGTACGTCACCGTCCAGTACCCGAGGAACTCGCCGGGCTCGTCCGGGCGGCGCAGCACGGAGGCGACGACCTGGCGGTTGGCGGGGCCGTCGGTGACGCCGGCGTCCAGGCGCGCCTTCACGTACTCGGCGGCGCCGACCAGCGAGGCCGTGCGCATGTTGCCGTCGCCGCGCAGCCAGCCGAGCAGGCCCGCGGTCCACTCCGGGTCCTGGACGGCGAGGCTGCGCACGAGAGCGGCGAAGCGATGGTCGCGCTCGTCACCGGTCTCGTAAAAGGTCTGCTGCGAGACGAAATTCGCCACCGCGAGCAGAAAGAGCTCGGAGCGCGCGTCACGGAGCACGCCCCGGCCGCCCTGGTGGGTCGGCGCGGTGCGTCCGGTCGACTTCACGACCGAAGTGACCAGCGCCTTCGCGGACTTGGTGTTGAAGCGTGCCATGTGAATTCCCCCGAATTCCGGAAACTCCCCATGACTTTAGGAGAGGGAACTCGGGGGGCGCCAAAGGTTTTCGCCGGGCGCTTTTCACGACCCGTCAGTGGATCGCCGCCGGACCCGTCAGTGGCGCTGGCGGCGCCACGGTCCGGTGATCGCCAGCATGATGCCGGGCGTCTGGATGTTGGCGTAGAGCGTCTTGCCGTCGGGCGAGAACGTGACGCCGGTGAACTCGCTGTAGGAGGGGTCCTCGGGGGTGCCCGCGTTGAGTTCGTTGCGTGCGATCGGGTACGTGCGGCCCCGGTCGGTCGCCCCGAAGAGGTGCTGGACGCCTTCGCCGTCCTCGGCGATGACGAGGCCGCCGTACGGGGAGACGGTGATGTTGTCCGGGCCGTCGAAGGCGCCGTCCTTCGACGGATCGGGGTTCACGCCGAGCAGGACCTTCAGGGTGAGGGTGCGGCGCGACGGGTTGTAGAACCACACCTGTCCGTCGTGCGGGACGGGGCTCTCGCCGCGGGCGAACGAGGCGACGATGTAGACGCCGCCGTCACCCCACCACATGCCTTCGAGCTTGCGGGCGCGGGTGATGTCGCCGTCGGCGAACTGCTTGCGTACCGAGACCGTGCGGGCGTCGCGGTCCGGGACCTCGACCCAGTCCACGCCGTAGACGGTGCCGGTCTTGGTGGCGCGGGACAGGTCGTCCACGAAACGGCCGCCGGAGTCGTAGCACTTCGGGGCCTTGAGGACACCCGCGTCGTCGGCCAGGGTGCGCAGCCTGCCGCGGCCGTGGTGGAAACCGTGCGGCGGGGTCCAGCGGTAGAGCAGGCCGTTGGGCCCGGAGGCGTCCTCGGTGAGGTAGAGGTGGCCGCGCTTGGGGTCGACGACGACGGCCTCGTGGGCGTAGCGGCCGAGGGCCTTGATCGGCTTGGGGGCGCGGTTGGCGCGCCGGTCGAGGGGGTCGACCTCGAAGACGTAGCCGTGGTCCTTGGTCATGCCGTTCTGGCCGGCCTTGTCCTCGGTCTCCTCGCAGGTCAGCCAGGTTCCCCAGGGAGTGCTGCCGCCCGCGCAGTTGGTGGCGGTGCCCGCGATGCCGACCCACTCGGCGACGTGTCCGTCGCGGCGGACCTCGACGACCGTGCATCCGCCGGACGCGGCCGGGTCGTAGACGAGGCCCTCGGTGAGCGGGACGGGGTGCGGCCACTTGGAGCGGGGGCCGCCCAGCTCGTGGTTGTTGACGAGGAGCGTCGCACCGCGCGGGCCCTCGAAGGTGGCCGTGCCGTCGTGGTTGGACGGCGTGAACTCGCCGGTCTCCAGCTTGGTCCTGCCGCTGTGGGTGAGGACGCGGTACGAGAATCCGGCGGGCAGCGCGAGCAGGCCCTTCGGGTCGGGGAGCAGCGGCCCGTAGCCGGGGGCGCCGTCGAGTCCCTCGGCCCCGTCCTGGGTCGTCTCCTCTGCGGCGAGCGCGCCGGGCGCGGTGGCGAGTGCGCCGACGCTGCCGGCCAGCGCGACCCCCGCGCCGGTGATCGCGGAGCGTCTGGCGAAGTCCCTGCGGGTGAGCGGCATGATGTCTCCTGAGGCGCGTACGAGCGGGCTACGGGCTGACGGTGCACGTGCTGCGACTCTCGGCCTGCGTGCTGCGGGTGCGCGTACCGCGAGTGCTGCGAGTGCGCGTACTTCCGGTTTCGGCCGGGCTGCTGTCGGCGTCACGTTCCCGCTCACGTATAAACGGCGGTTGAACGCTGTCCGACATCAAGGGGCCACCTTCCATGAACCTGCCTGCCACCGGCCGCCGTGTACTGATCAGCGGAGCATCCCGAGGTCTGGGCAGAGCCCTCGCGCAGGCCTTCGCGGAGAACGGCGACCGCGTCGCGGTGCACTACGGCTCCCGCGAGGACGAGGCGCGCGCGACCCTCGCGTCCCTGGCGGGCGAGGGCCATGTGCTGGTGGGCGGGGACCTGTCCGATCCGGCGGGCGCGGCGGATGTCGCGGGGCGGGCCGCCGCGGCGCTCGGCGGTCTGGACGTCCTGGTCAACAACGCCGCCGTGAACCTGCCGCATCCCCTCGCCGACACGTCCTACGAGGACTGGGCGGCGCTCTGGCAGCGACATGTGTCGGTGAACCTGCTTGCCACGGCGAACCTCAGCCACCTGGCGGCCCGCCGGATGATCGACCAGGGCACGGGTGGCCGGATCGTGAACGTCGGCTCGCGCGGCGCGTTCCGCGGGGAGCCCGACCACCCGGCGTACGGGGCGACCAAGGCGGCCGTGCACGCGCTCGGCCAGTCCCTCGCGGTGTCGCTCGCGCCGTACGGGATCGCGGTGGCGTCGGTGGCGCCCGGGTTCTTCGCGACCGAGCGGGTCGCGCACCGGCTCAGCGGCGACGAGGGCGCGGCGATCCGCGCGCAGAGCCCCTTCGGGCGGGCGGGCACGGCACAGGAGATCGCCGCGGCGGTGCTGTGGCTCGCCTCGCCGGTCGCGGAGTGGGCGTCCGGCACGGTCCTTGACCTCAACGGCGCTTCACACCTGCGTACGTGAAACGGAAACCACGCACATACGCAAGGGGTGGGGAGGATCTTCGTAAACAAGGTCAACGGGAACGGATCATCCCTAAAGCCAAGATTTCATGCAAAACGCCTTGACCCGCCCTCCACACGGCAATAGACAACACCTACGTGCATCACCCGTAGGGGGAGGCGAGCCGCGTGGACGCACAGCAGGCACGCAGTCTCCATGAGGACCGGCTGATGAAGCTGGCCAATGTCACCGGTGTCGGCACCGGGAGGGACGAGAACTCGGGCACGGACGTGATCGTCGTCTTCGTCACCCGCAAAGTTCCCCGTGACCGGCTGCGTGACGAAGACGTGGTTCCGGCGGTGCTCGAAGGCGTCCCCGTGCGCGTACTCGCGATCGGCGGCGTCGACGCCCAGACCCAGGCCTAGGACAAGGCCAAGGACAGAGCACGGACCGGAACTCCGACCCCGCAATGAAGGCGAAGAGGTGGTCTGGCGTGAGCCAGCCCGAATTGATGCGAGGACCCACCGGCGGTCAGCTCAGTGACAGCTCCCGCCAGCAGGCGACATCCGACTTCCTGCGGCCCCAGTCGCCGCTTGCCAACGTCGTCGGCTTCGGCCACGGCGTGAAGTGGACCGAGGGACAGCCCACCGGCGAACCGGCCGTCATCGTGTTCGTCACCCAGAAGGTCCCGGAGTCCATGCTCCCGGAGCGGGACGTCGTCCCGCGCCAGATGGACGACGGCACCCCCACCGACATCGTCGCGGTCGGCCATGTCGCCGCACAGCGGCAGCAGCGCCAGTCTTCCCGCGCCGATGACCGCTCATCGGCGGCGTACGGCCCCGACGGCAGCGTGAGCGAGCAGCTCGCGGGCCTGTCGCAGCCCCAGCTCCAAGAGCGCGGCGGGCTCGGCGCGTTCGAGCCGCAGCTCCTCAAGCGCCGTATGCGCCCGTGCCCCTCCGGCGCCTCGGTCGGCAACGTACGCGTGACGGCCGGCACGCTCGGCAGCGTGGTCTACGACTTCCTGCCCGGCGCCGCCGTCGACCCGCCGGGCCCCGGCCTCGGCGTACCGGCGAAGTTCTACATCCTCTCCAACAACCACGTGCTGGCCGACTCCAACCGCGCGCAGCTCGGCAGCGCGATCGTGCAGCCCGGCGTCTTCGACGGCGGCCAGGACCCGGCCGACCGCATCGCGACCCTGGAACGCTTCATCACGATCCAGTTCGCCCCGCAGATCCCGCTGGAGCGTCACAACAACGTCGTCGACGCGGCGCTCGGCACCGTCGACTTCCAGGACGCGACCCGTGAGACGTACTTCAGCGGTGCGCCGCGCGCCTGGCGCCGCAAGGCGAACGTCGCGGTCGGCGACCAGGTGAAGAAGACCGGCCGTACGACCAACATCTCCTTCGGCCGGATCATCGCCGTCGACGCGACCATCGACGTCAACTACGGCACGGCGGGCACGGCCCGCTTCAAGGACCAGATCCTGACGACGAACATCTCCGCGGGCGGCGACTCGGGGTCCCTGGTGACCTCGCTCGACAACGTCGCGCTGGGGCTGCTGTTCGCCGGATCGTCCACCGTGACGGTGCTCAACCACATCGAGAACGTCCGCGCGCTGCTGCGGGTCGAGGTCTCCGAGCAGCTGGCCTGACCGGCCTCACCCCGAGAGGAGGGCTTCATGACCACTCAGTCACGCAAGCAGAAGGGCCAGGCCCGCGCGGAGCACCGCTTCCACAACCCGCAGGGCGCCGAGGTCAAGACGCGCGACGAGGCGTTCGCCGCGCCCCAGGACGTGTCCGCCGAGGCGGTCTCCACCACCTGCAAGCTGGAGCTGCACAACGGCGCGATCACGTTCGCCATCGAGGTGAAGTACAACCCCAACACCCACCCGCACGTGGTGACCGGCGGCCAGATCACCTCCGGCATCTGCGGCGCCCCCTGGGACATCACGGGCGGCTTCGTGGGCGACACGATCCGCCTGGACGCCAAGCGCACGGGACAGGGCTCCTGCGCCAACACGATCACGATCGTCGGCGAGTACCAGAACCCTCCGGCGTACCGGGGGACGTACGGCTTCGACGGCGCGACATCGTCGTTCAAGCACACGACGAAGTACGAGTGCTGAGCTGACACCACTACCGGGCGGGCCGGGAACTCCGGCCCGCCCGGTACGGCTCTGTGCCCGTCACATCCCTTGCTGCGACCGGGCCTTGAACGCCGCCTTCCGCGCTTCCTTCGCCACCTTCTTGTCGGGGTGCAGCCGCCCCATCGCCTCCAGGACGTCCGCGGTGGCGGGGTGCTCGACCCGCCAGGCCGCGGCGAAGAACCCGCTGTGCTGCTCGGAGAGACCCTCCACGAGACCCTGCAGCTCGTCCGAGTTGCCCTCGGCGGCGAGCTGCGCGGCGATCGTGTCGATGGTCAGCCAGAAGACCAGCTCCTCGGAGGGCGCGGGCACGTCGGGCGCCCCGTGCTCGGCCAGCCACACCCGGGCGAGCCCGCCGAGCTCGGCGTCGTCGAGGACCTCCCGCAGGGCGGGCTCCGCCTCGCGGCCCACCAGCGAGAGCGCCTGCTGGCACCGCAGCCGCCTGAGCGGCGCCCCCTCGTCGCCGCCCCGCGCCGCGGCCAGCAACTGCCGTGCCGCGTCCAGCGGTTCGTGCCGGGCGAGCCACTGCTCGATCTCGGCCTGCGCCGCGGCCTGCGGGAAACCGGCCGTCCCTTCGAGCAGCGCGTCGGCGCCCTTGTCCGCGAGATCGCCGACCGCGGGGGCGTCCACACCGGCCTCCAGCATCCGCGCCCGGATGCCGTACACACCGAGCGGGGTCAGCTTGACCATCCCGTACCGCGAGACGTCCTCGTCGTCGTCCGGCAGCGGCGCCTCGGCCTCGTCGATGTCCACCATGAGGGCCTCGTCGACCGGCTGGTACTCGACGAGCCCGAGCGGCTCGAAGAGCCGGAACTGGTCGTCGAGCTTCATCATCGCGTCCGACACCTGCTCCAGGATGTCGTCCGTCGGCTCCCCCATGTCGTCCGGCACGATCACCGAGGCGGCGAGCGCGGGCAGCGGCACCGGGGCGTCCTCCGCCCCGGCGTCCCCCGCGGTGAGCAGATACAGGTTGCCGAGCACGCCGTCCAGGAAGTCAGCCTCCGCCTGCGGGTCCCAGCCGAGCTCCTCGAAGTCGATCTCGCCGTTCTCCTCCAGGACGTCGAGGAGGTTGTCCATGTCCGGAACGGTCGCGTCCGAGTACACGGTGTCCAGGGCGCCGAGCCAGACGCCCAGGATGTCCTGCGGGCTGCCGGAGGTGAGCGCGGCGAGGTCCTCGCCCGCGGTCACCGTGCCCGGCGCGTCCTCACCCTCCGACTCGTCCGCGTCCGTCACGTCCACCAGGCCCGTGTCGACGGCCACGCGCCAGGCCTCGCTCGCGTACGCGGCGGCGTCCGGGTCGTCCGCCGCGAGCCCGAGCTCGGCCGCGGCGGCCGGCAGCTGCTCGTCGACGAGCTCACCGCCCGCCCCGACGCGCGTCTCGGGGCCCGCCCAGCGTGCGAGGCGCACGGCACGGGAGAGCAGCGGCGTGGCGAGCGCGGCCCGCGCGAGGTCCGCTTCGGAGTGCAGCAGCACCGGCGGCAGGGTGGCGGGACTTACGGACATCGGCTGGTTCTCCTCCGAAGGATGGGGCGTCCCCTGGTCGAGCGATGTCGAGCACCCGGGGAAAGGTCGGCAGGACCAAAGCCTAGACGGATTTGGACCCATGCCGCCCGGTTCATGTCCCTGTCAGAAGACATACACGGCGAGAACACCCGCGGAACCTTGACAACTCCCCTGGCCACGCAAGAGATTGACGCGCGTAGAACGCCGAGCGCCCGCCGGCCCCCCTCAGGGCCGGCTCGCTTCACAGGTCCGCCCCTCACCCTCACCCTCCCGGAGTCCTTGCATGCCGCACATATCCCGTGCCACCCGGCCCGCCGTGAGATCCGCCGCCGCCTCCGCCGTCGTGGCGACCGCCCTCGCGGCCGGTCTGCTCGCCGTGAGCTCCTCGTCCGCGTCCGCCGCCGAGGTGCGCGTGCACGACATCCAGGGCACCACCCGTCTCTCGCCCCTCGCGGGACAGCAGGTCACGGACGTGACGGGCATCGTGACCGGCGTCCGCTCGTACGGCTCGAAGGGCTTCTGGATCCAGGACCCGAAGGGCGACTCCGACCCGTCGACCAGCGAGGGCATCTTCGTCTACACCGGCTCCGCCGCCCTGACCGTGAAGGCCGGTGACGCGGTCCGTGTCTCCGGCACGGTCGGCGAGTACGTGCCCGGTGGCGAGGCCTCCGGCAACCAGTCCCTGACCCAGCTCACCAAGCCGACGGTCACGGTCGAGTCGTCCGGCAACACGGTGCCCGCGCCCGTCACGGTGAACGCCAAGTCGGTGCCTTCCGCGTACGCGCCCGACGGCGACCCCGCGAACGGCGGCAGCATCAACGCCCTGCCCCTGAAGCCCCGCTCGTACGCCCTGGATCTGTACGAGTCCCTGGAGGGCATGAACGTCCGCGTCGGCACCTCGCGCGTGGTCGGCGCCACCGATCCGTACGCGGAGCTGTGGATCACCGTGAAGCCGCACGAGAACCCGAACCGGCGCGGCGGCACGGTCTACACGTCCTACGACGACCAGAACACCGGACGCCTGCAGATCCAGCAGCTGGCCCCGCTCTCCGAGCAGCCCTTCCCGAAGGCGAACGTCGGCGACGCACTGTCCGGTGGCGCCGAAGGCCCCCTGGACTTCAACCAGTTCGGCGGTTACACGCTGGTCGCGCGGACGCTCGGCAAGGTCACCGACAAGGGTCTCGTACGGGAGAAGACGCGCCGCCAGGCCAAGGGCGAGCTCGCTGTCGCGACGTACAACGTCGAGAACCTCGACCCCGGTGATCCGCAGACGAAGTTCGACGCCCTGGCCGGGGCCGTCGTCTCGAACCTCGCCTCGCCCGACATCCTCGCCCTGGAGGAGATCCAGGACGACAACGGCGCGAAGAACGACGGGACCGTCTCGGCGGAGGCGACCCTGAAGAAGTTCACGGACGCGATCGTCGCCGCGGGCGGGCCCCAGTACGCGTGGCGGTCCATCGACCCGGAGAACAACAAGGACGGCGGGGAGCCGGGCGGCAACATCCGCCAGGTCTTCCTCTTCAACCCCGAGCGGGTCTCCTTCACGGACCGGGGCCACGGGGACGCGACGACGGGCACGGGTGTCGTACGTTCCTCCGGCGGGCGCGCCGGGCTGACGCTCTCCCCGGGGCGCGTCGACCCCGCGAACACGGCGTGGGCGGACAGCCGCAAGCCGCTGGCCGGAGAGTTCAGCTTCCGGGGGCGCAGTGTGATCGTGGTCGCCAACCACTTCGGGTCGAAGGGCGGCGACGAGGGGCTCACATCCCGGCACCAGCCGCCGGTGCGGTCGTCGGAGGCCAAGCGGCTCCGGCAGGCGCAGGCCGTGAACGCCTTCGTGCGGGACGTGCGAAAGGTACAGAAGAGCGCGGACGTGGTCGTCGTGGGGGACGTGAACGACTTTGAGTTCTCGGCGACGACGACCGCCCTGGAGGCGGGCGGCGCACTGAAGTCCGCCGTCAAGTCCCTTCCCCGGTCCGAGCGTTACTCGTACGTCTACCAGGGGAACACCCAGGCCCTCGACCAGATCCTGACCAGCCCCGGCGTGGGCGGCGCACGCGACTTCTCGTACGACAGCGTGCACATCAACGCGGAGTTCGCGGAGCAGAACAGCGATCACGATCCGCAGGTGCTGCGGTTCCGGCCGTAGGTCAGTGCTGTGAGTGAGTGCTGTGAGTGAGTGCTGTCCGGCTGTGCTCCCTCGTCACGCGTAGAGCCGGAGCAGCCAGTCGCGCCAGGCCATTTCGGTGCCCTTGGCGTCAGCCTGCGGCGCGAAGTCGTGGATGCTGATGCCCACGGGGGCACCGAAGTGGTTGCGGCCGAAGAAGCGGTAGAGCGCGGTGTCCGTGCGCAGGCCGATGAAGTGCCTGGTGCGGAAGTCGACCATCGCGTCGAGGGGTTCACCCGGGGCGTCCACGCGCACCCGGGCGCCCTCGGCCGCGTCGTCGGGGAGACCCAGGCGGCGGCCCAGCCTGGTGAAGGCTCCCGGCGCGGTGGAGGGGGCCGGGCCGTCGAGGGTGGTGAAGGTGACGGGCAGGCCCGTGAAGTACTTCAGGTACTGGCACAGGGTGTGCAGGTAGAAGTCGGTGTGCTTGGCGGCCTCTGCGTACTGGCTGTCCCAGTCGCCGGTGAAGATGCCGCTGTGCACGTAGCGGACCCAGGAGCGGCGGCCGCCGTCGCGCGGCTCGATGGCGCGGTCGAGCCGGTTGAGGGTCTGGCCCGGCGGGAGGCCCGTGGGGTCGTCGGCGCGGTCGGTGAGGCGGTGCGGCGGCTCCCAGTGGGTGATGATGCCGCCGAAGGGGGCGGCGCCGCCCTCGCGGGGCTCGTACGCCACCAGGGGCCACAGCCAGCAGCCGGTGCCGGTGGTGAACGCGTCCCAGACCTCGGCGGGAGAGGCGTCGACCTCGAACTCCCGCGCTATCTCGAACTCCTTGCCCGCGATCATGGCGGCTCCCCCCGACGTCCCACGTCGCTTCAACGTCCCACCGTCAACCATTCCCGTCCAGGGGGAGGGTGGCGCTGGGGAAAGCATGTGCAATGTGGGGGAAATCGCCACTACTTGACCGTACGGGTGCCAGAGGTCAGCGCGGCTGGACCTGGGGGGTGGCGCTGCGCCCTTCCCACGGCCACACTGCGACCTCAAGTTTGCTTGAGGTCAAGCGCGTTCAGGCCTTTGGCCCTGAGCTCCTCGCGGTCCTCGCGGTCAGGCCCGTTCGGGAGCGGCCACCGGGGCGAGGTCCGGCCGCTTCGCCTCGCGGCCGTCGCCCGAGGAACGGCCCCTGACGCGCCGCCACACCCACGGGCCCAGGAACCCCGCGAACCACGCCGTCTCCGCCGCCACCGCCCGCAGCGTGGACACCGGAGGCGCCGGGGGCAGCAGCGGCCGCACCCAGTCCTCATGGCCTGGCACGCCCAGCGCGTCCGCCATGCCCGCGGCGATCCGGGCGTGCCCCAGCGGACTCGCGTGCAGTCGGTCGGTGCTCCACAGCCGGGGGTCCGTGGTGACCCGGTGCGGGAACGTGTCCAGGACGACGACCCCGTGGCGGTCCGCCGCCGCGCGGATGCGGGCGTTCAGGTCGAGGACGCGGGGCAGCGCCCTGCGCGCGAGCGGCGAGATCCGTCCGATGTCCGGGAACGTCACCGTGGCCACCCGCGCGCCCGCCGCGGTCAGCTCACTGAACATGTCCTCGATGTCGCGGGCCACTCCGGCCGCGTCGAAGCCGGGGCGCACCAGGTCGTTCATGCCCGCCATGACCGTGACCAGGTCCGGGCGCAGCGCGAGGGCCGGGGCAAGCTGCTCCGCCTTGATGCGGGCCGTCAGCCTGCCCCGTACCGCGAGGTTCGCGTAGCCGAACTCCGGGTCCCCCTCGGCCAGGATCTCGGCGAGCCGGTCGGCCCAGCCGCGGTGGCCGTGAGCCTCGTCGCCGTCACCGACCCCTTCCGTCTGACTGTCGCCGATCGCGACATAGCGTGCGTACGAATGCGTCGTCATGGCCCGAGCCTCCCCCCGGAGTCAGCGCACGTCAACGCGGTTCCGGCCGCCGGCCCCCGGGCCCTCAGAGGAGGTGGCCCCCGCCGTCCACCAGGAGGATCTCGCCGGTGATGTAGGAGGCGTTCACCAGGTCGAAGACCGCTCCCGCGATGTCCTGCGGCCTGCCCACGCGGCGCAGCGGAAGCCGCGCCGCCGTGGCCTCCATCGCGGAATCGATGCCCTCCACTCCGTCGAACCACGGGGTGTCGATCATGCCGGGCGCGACCGCGTTGACCCGAACGTCCGGGCCGAGCGTCTTGGCCAGCAGCTTCGTCATGTGGTTCACGGCGGCCTTGCTCACCGCGTACGGGATGGAGCTGCCGCCGGGGCGCACCCCCGCCTGCGAGGAGATGGTGACGACGCTGCCCGTGCCGCTCGCCCTGAGGTGCGGGACGGCGGCCGTGATCGTCTGCCATACGCCGATGACGTTGATGTCGTACAGCTCGCGCCAGACCTGGGGGCTCGCGGACTCGAAGTCGTCGTGGGCGATGAAGCGCGTGGCTCCGGCGCAGTTGACCAGGATGTCCAGGCGTCCGTACGCGTCGACCGCGGACCGGACCAGACGCTTGGCGTCGTCCTCGTCGGCGACGTTCGCCCGGACGTAGAGGGCGTCGGGGAGTTCGGCGGCCAGTCTCTCGCCCGCCTCGACCGAGCGGGCGGAGTTGAGCACCACCCGGATTCCCGCCGTGGCGAGACGTCTGGCCACCTCCGCGCCGATGCCCGACGACGAACCCGTCACCAGGGCCACGCGGCTCTCTTCTGTGCCCCCGGTCATCCCGGTCATCTCACCCGTACTGGTCGCCCCGGCCGTCTCGCCCGTACCGCTTGTCCCGGTCGTTCCGGTCGTCCCGGTACCGCTGTCGTTCTTGTTCATCAAGCCTCATGCCTTTGTCATGTCGGCCTGTCGCACCCGGCGCCGATCATGCCAGACGGGCGGCGCTAGCCCTTCCCGTCCCCCGCCAGGCGCGCCAACTCCCCCTGGAACAGATCGAGCCGGGCCTGCAGCAGGGCCGCCTCCGCGAGCAGCTCGGGCACCCCCATGGCCTCGGACGGCGACCCCGGCACGGACTCGGGGCGCGCCGCGGTGACCGTGAGGCCCTCTCCGGCGAGGCGGGCGAACTCCGCGAGGCGCACCGACGCGCGCCTGCCCGCACAGGTTCCGCACGCCCCCTCGATCACGCGCCACCCCGGTCTGCCCCACCCCGCGTCCGCCAGGACCGCGGCCCGCGCACCGCAGCGGCAGGGCCGCACCGTCACCGTCCGCACCCGCTGGCGGGCGTACCGGAAGCCGCGCTCGAAGCGGATGTACGCGCCGAGCACCCTCACCTCGAGGAGCGCCGCCCCGCGGTGCTCAGCGGTGCACAGGAACGCCTCCGCCGCGGCACGTTCGTGGACGCAGTGGAAGCCGCAGTCGCAGCGGCGGTGCGGGGCCGCGTGCCGCCGGCCGTAGACGCAGTGGGCCTCGTCGAGCACGCCGTAGGGCAGGGCGGCGCCCAGGGAGACGCCGGTGAACCCTGCCCTCGCGCCGTCCTGGGACAGCGCGAGGCGGGCGATCTTGTATCCGGTCGGCGGCTCCTTCGGGCGTTCCGCGGGGAGCCGCAGCCTCATCGGACCGCCGGGACCCCGGCCGCGGGTTCCTCGGCCGTCACCGCCGGTTCGAGCTCGGGCCCGGCCTCGGTGTGCTGCTCACGATCCGTCTGCCGCAGCCGCTCCTGCGGGTCTTCCTCGGCGATCCCGGTGGCGAGTGCTTTGCCCAGCCTCATGACGCCTCCTGTGGGCGGCCGCCGCGCGGCCGTCCGTCGACTACCGTCGGCCCATGGTGGCCCATACGGGGGCGAGTTGGCACTAGGGCCCGGGCCCGCTCGCCCGCGACCCGCCACCGCCTCGCGGCCACTCTTCAGCATCCCTGTCGCATATCTCGTAGCAGAATTAAGTGGAGCTTCAGCGTCGGCGTACCGACACTGCCTCTATGACCTCACCCTCGCCCGCACCTTCATCAGCGCCTCCTCCCCTCGGCCGTGCCCTCTGCGCGATGGTCACGCCCTTCACGGACGACGGCCTGCTCGACCTCGACGGCGCCCAGCTGCTCGCCGAGCGGCTGGTGGCCGACGGCTGCGACGGGCTCGTGCTCTCGGGCACCACCGGCGAGTCCCCCACCACGTCCGACAGCGAGAAGGCCGCGCTGGTGCGCGCCGTCGCCGAGGCGGTCGGCGACCGGGCCTCGATCGTCGCGGGGGTCGGCAGCTTCGCCACCCGGCACACGGTCGAGATGGCGCTGCAGGCCGAAAAGGCGGGCGCCGACGCCCTGTTGGTGGTCACGCCCTACTACAGCAAGCCGCCGCAGGACGCCGTCGAGGCGCACTTCCTGGAGGTCGCCGACGCGTCGGGGCTCCCGCTCGCGCTCTACGACATCCCCGGGCGCACCGGCACCCGCATCGAGCCGGAGACGATGCTGCGGCTCGCGGAGCATCCGCGGATCGTCGCCGTGAAGGACTGCGCGTACGACCTGATGGGCACCCAGAAGGTCCTGTCCCGCACCGACTTGGCCTACTACGCCGGCTGCGACGAGCTCATCCTGGCGCTGTACGCGGTGGGCGGCGCGGGATACATCAGCACGGTGGCCAACGTCGTACCCCGTCAACTCCGTTCCGTCATCGACGCGTTCGACGCGGGCGAAACGGCGCAGGCCCAACGGCTCCAGCAACAGGCCATGGAGCTCATCGAGTTGATGATGGGCGCGGGCCTGCCGGGCACGGTCACCTCCAAGGCGCTGCTCGGCGCGCTCGGCCTGCCCGGCGGCCCGGTCCGCGCACCACTGCGGCCCGCCGGCCGTGAGGCGGCCGACGGGCTGCTCGCCGCGTACGAGAGGTTCAGCCCGCGGCGGGGAAGCCCCCGGCCTTCGTCCACACGAGCGTGTCGGAGCCTCGGCTGAACGTGGCCTTCTTCCCGCCGGTGGCGACGGCGATCTTCTCCCAGCCGTCGAAGTTCTTGGTGAGGTGCGTGGCCCACTTCGTCAGCGGGCCCGTGGCGACCGCGGCGACCGATTCGGTCGGCGGCTCACCGTCGGCGCAGTACACGCCGAAGTCCCCGAAGGCCGCGACCGTACCGTCCTTGGCCTTGAGCGTGATGCCCTGACAGGCGTCGGTCTTCGTCTTGTAGACCACGGCCGACTTGGACCAGCCCTTGGCCTTGGGGCTGTAGTCCTGCACGAGGAGCCCCTTGCCCTTCATGTAGTGCATCGCCACGCGACGCCCGTCGGCGAGCTTGACCTGCGCGTTGAACGGGCTGGGGCTGCCGCTCCAGGGGATGTCGCTCTTCTGCAGGGGATAGCCGTGGTCGCCGGTGGAGATCCGGCTCGCCCCCTGCGCCGCCCCGGCTCCCGCACCCACGCTCTGACCGCACCCGGCCACCAGCGCGAGAACCACCGTTCCGCTCAGGGCCAGTGCCCTGACACCCACTCGCTGCATGTCGCTCTCCTGTCGTCCGGCGCGACGCGCGCCCCCGTTGGAAGGGCAGCTTACGCAAGAGCGCCCTCCGGGAGACCGGAGGGCGCTCTTCACTGCAGCGGTGATGCTCAGTTGTGGCTGTGCAGCACGTCGTTCAGGCCGCCCCACACCGCGTTGTTCGGGCGGGCCTCGACGGCGCCGGTGACCGAGTTGCGGCGGAAGAGGATGTTCGAGGCACCGGAGAGCTCGCGGGCCTTGACGATCTGCCCGTCGGGCATGGTCACCCGGGACCCGGCGGTGACGTAGAGACCGGCCTCGACGACGCACTCGTCGCCCAGCGCGATGCCGACGCCCGCCTCGGCGCCGATCAGGCAGCGCTCGCCGATGACGATACGGACGTTGCCGCCGCCGGAGAGGGTGCCCATCGTGGAGGCGCCGCCACCGATGTCGGAGCCGTCACCGACGACGACACCGGCGGAGATGCGGCCCTCGACCATGGAGGTGCCGAGCGTGCCCGCGTTGAAGTTCACGAAGCCCTCGTGCATGACCGTCGTGCCCTCGGCGAGGTGCGCGCCGAGCCGCACCCGGTCGGCGTCGGCGATGCGGACACCCTTCGGGGCGACGTAGTCCGTCATGCGCGGGAACTTGTCGATGGAGGTCACGGCGAGGTGCAGGCCCTCGGCGCGGGCGTTGAGGCGGACCTTCTCGACGTCGTCGACGGCGACCGGGCCGAGCGAGGTCCAGGCGACGTTGGCGAGGAAGGCGAACTGGCCGTCGAGGTTCACGCCGTGCGGCTTGACCAGGCGGTGGCTGAGCAGGTGCAGACGCAGGTAGACGTCGTGGGCGTCCAGCGGCTTGTCGTCGATGGACGCGATGACCGTACGTACGGCGATGATCTCCACGCCACGGCGGGCGTCCTGGCCGATGGCCTTGGCGGCGCCCTCGCCGAGCAGCTGCACGGCACGCTCGGCGGTGAGCCGCTCGGTGCCCGAGGGGCCCGCTTCGGCGACGAGCTCGGGCGCGGGGAACCAGGTGTCGAGAACGGTGCCGTCGGTGGTGACGGTGGCGAGGCCTGCGGCGACGGCGCCGGTGGTGCGGGAAGCGTTCGTGTCGGTCATGGGGAAAACCTAACCGGCGGCGCGCCGCGCGGGCGAACCGGTCTCAGCCTCCGGGCCACCCGTCCACCGGCGCCGCGTGCCCTGGAGCACCCTCGGCGGTCAGCTGCCCGACGGAACGAGCCGGTGGAACACCTCGCGCGCGTACGCCTCGTCGTACCGCACGCCCGTGAGCAGCACCTGCAGGCAGATTCCGTCCACGAGCGCGACGAGCGCCTGCGCGGTGACGGGGTCGGTGCGCCGCCGCAGGACCACGGCGAGCCCCTCCCCGCACTCGGCGGCGACGGGCCGCAGCGCGGGCTTGCGCAGGGCGGCCAGATAGAGCTCGTACTCCAGCTCGAGCTCCGTGCGGTCCCCGGCGAGCCACTGGCCGAGCAGCCCGGCGAGCTCACCGGCGAGATCGACCCTCGGGTCCTCGAACGCGCCGCTCGCGGTGACCGCCTTGGCGAACCCCTCGTTGGCCTGCCGCATCGCGGCCACCAGCAGGTCGTCGAGCGTCTTGAAGTGGTAGGTGGTCGAACCGAGCGGCACGTCGGCCTCCGCGGCGACCGAGCGGTGGCTGAGTCCGCCTATCCCCTTGTCGCCCACCACCCGGATCGCGGCGTCGATGATCCGCTGGCGCCGCTCGGGGTCGTAGCGCCGGGCCATCAATGCGCTCCGCCGAGGTTGAGCAGGACGACGCCCGCGATCACGAGGACGATCCCGGCGATCTTGGCGAGGCCGGCCGACTCACCCATGAAGATCATTCCGATGGCGGCGACCGCGGCGGTCCCGATCCCCGCCCAGATCGCGTACGCGGTTCCGACGGACAGCGTCTTCAGGGTCTGCGCGAGCAGCGTGAACGCGATCAGATAGCCCACGACGGTGATCAGCGAGGGCCAGAGCCTGCTGAACCCCTCGCTGTACTTCATGGCCGTCGTCCCGGCCACCTCCGCGATGATCGCCCCGGCGAGCAGTCCGTATCCCATGCGTACGAGTGTACATATCGTTGTGTACGGGCGTACGCAAACGCGGGTGTTCCCACCGGTTAAGGTGACGCGATCGCTGTGGGGGGCCACAGAGACGCAAGAGACGACGGAGCACGAGAGCGATGTCAGACGCATCGGGGTGGGGACCTCAGGGGCCACAGGGACCCCACGGGCCGCAGGGCCCCCAGGGCCCGCAAGGACAGCCGGGGCCGTATCCGCCGGGTCCCTACGGCGGTCCGCCCGGCTGGGGCTGGAACGGCGGCTGGACTCCGCCGCCCCCACCGCCCAAGCCCGGCGTCATCCCCCTCGCCCCGCTGGGCGTCGACCGCGTCCTCGGCGGCACCTTCGCCACGATGCGGCGGTACGCGAAGCCGCTGTTCGGCACGGCGGCCGCGGCATACGGTCTGGTGGCCGTGGTCATGACAGCGGCGGCCGTCATCGCCTACCTCGGCGTGCGGGACCACTGGAGCGCCCTGTCCGAACCCGGGGGCACGTTCTCCTGGGACGACGGCAGGCCCGTTCTGATCGCCTTCGGCGCGGTGTGGCTGCTCACCCTGCTCGCCACGCTGGCCGTCAACTCGTTCATCCAGGCCGCGTGCGCGGCCACGCTGCACGAAGCGGTGCTCGGCCGCCCGGCGACGTTCACGGCGGTCTGGCGCCGGGCGTGGTCGCGGACGCCGTCGGTCATGGGCGTGACCGTCCTCCTGGCCGTGATCCTGCTGCTGCCCGCGGCCGTGTGCGTACTGCTCTTCGTCTCCTTCTTCGTCACCGTCCTGACGCAGTCCGCCGTGCCCTTCGGCCTGATCTTCCTGCTGCTGCTCGTGGTGACCCCGCTGGCGGCCTGGCTCTACGTCATCTTCGCCTTCGCCCCCGCGGCCGCGTCCCTCGAGACGGCCGGCCCGCTGCAGGCCCTGCGCCGGTCCGTACGGCTGGTCCGCGGCGCCTGGTGGCGCACGTTCGGCATCTCGCTGCTCGCCGGGATGATCGTGGGCGCGGTGTCCCTGGCGGTGCGCCTGCCGCTGCAGTTCGCCACGCCGACACCGCCGCCGGTGCACGCGGGCGACTCCACCTCCACGATCATGCTCGACCAACTGCGGTCCCAGTTCGGCCTGTACGCCGTGTTCACCCTCGTCGCCTCGTTCCTCACACAACTGGCCGCCAGCGTGTTCCTGCCCCTGGTGACCGCCGTGCTCTACATCGACCAGCGCATCCGCAAGGAGGGCCTGGCGCACACGCTGGCGCAGGCCGCGGCCGAGGACCAGGCCGAGCGGGACGGCGCGCTGAGCCCCACCCCCTGAGCGGAACGCAGTTCGGCCCCCCGCGCATCGAGCGCGGGGGGCCGAACCAGCAGAACTACCTGTCACACGTCAGACGTTGAACCCTCGGACCCTCAGACGTTGAACCCGAGCGCGCGAAGCTGCTCGCGGCCGTCGTCCGTGATCTTGTCCGGGCCCCACGGCGGCATCCAGACCCAGTTGATCCGGAGCTCGTTGACGATGCCGTCGGTGGCGGACTTCGCCTGGTCCTCGATGACGTCCGTCAGCGGGCAGGCCGCCGAGGTGAGCGTCATGTCGATCGTCGCGATGTTCGCGTCGTCGACGTGGATGCCGTAGATCAGGCCGAGGTTGACGACGTCGATACCCAGCTCGGGGTCGACCACGTCGTACAGCGCCTCGCGGACCTCTTCTTCGGAGGCCGGCTTGGTCAGCGTCTCCGGCGTGCCGTTCTCACTCATGCGGTCTTCCTCTCAGCGACGTCGTCGGTACCGAGTGCCTGCGCCGTCGCGTCCTTCCACGCCATCCAGCTCAGCAGAGCACATTTCACACGCGCCGGGTACTTGGAGACCCCGGCGAACGCGACGGCGTCCTCCAGGACCTCTTCCATCGCGTCGTCCGGCTCCAGCTTGCCCTTGGACTGCATCAGCTCCAGGAAGACTTCCTGGACCTTCTGCGCCTCGGCGAGCTCCTTCCCGACCAGCAGGTCGTTCAGGACGGATGCGCTGGCCTGGCTGATGGAGCAGCCCTGGCCCTCGTACGACACGTCGGCGATCGTCGACCCGTCGTACTTCACGCGCAGCGTGATCTCGTCGCCGCACGTCGGGTTGACGTGGTGCACCTCGGCGTCGCCATCGCGCAGACCGCGCCCGTGCGGGTGCTTGTAGTGGTCCAGGATGACTTCCTGGTACATCGAATCCAGCTTCACGTTCCCAGCCAGCCCCTCAGCCGAAGAAGTTCCGTACGTGCTCCAGGCCGTCGACGAGCACGTCGATCTCGCCGGGCGTGGAGTACAGATAGAACGACGCTCGCGTGGTCGCAGGAATTCCGTAGCGGAGGCAGACGGGGCGGGCGCAGTGGTGACCCACGCGGACCGCGATGCCTTGCTCGTCCAGGACCTGGCCCACGTCGTGCGGGTGGATGTCGCCGAGCGTGAAGGAGATCGCGGCGCCGCGGTCCTCGGCCGATGCCGGGCCGATGATCCGGAGGTCGGGGACCTCCAGGAGGCGCTTGACCGCGTACTCGGTGATCGCGTGCTCATGAGCGGCGATCTTGTCCATGCCGATCGCGGAGAGGTAGTCCACGGCCGCGCCCAGGCCGACGGCCTGGGAGACCGGGGGCGTACCCGCCTCGAACTTGTGCGGCGCGGGAGCGTACGTCGACGAGCTCATCGACACGGTCTCGATCATCTCGCCGCCGCCGAGGAAGGGCGGGAGGTCCTCCAGGAGCTCCTGCCGTCCCCACAGGACGCCGATGCCCGTCGTCGCCAGCATCTTGTGGCCGGTGAAGGCCACGAAGTCGGCCTGCAGCGCCTGCACGTCCAGCGGCATGTGCGGGGCGGCCTGCGAGGCGTCGATGAGGACGAGCGCGCCGACCTCCTGCGCCCGGCGGACGATCGCCTCGACGGGGTTGTGCGTGCCGAGGATGTTCGAGACCAGGACGAAGGAGACGATCTTCGTCTTCTCCGTGATGACCTCGTTGATGTTGGACAGGTCGAGCCGGCCGTCGTCCGTGAGACCGAACCACTTCAGCTTCGCGCCCGTGCGCTGCGAGAGCAGCTGCCACGGCACGATGTTGGAGTGGTGCTCCATCTCCGTGATGACGATCTCGGTCTCGTGGTCCACGCGGTAGGGCTCGTCGGCCCAGCCCAGCATGTTGGCCACGAGGTTGAGCGACTCCGAGGCGTTCTTCGTGAAGATCACCTCGTCGCGGCTCGGCGCGTTGATGAACGCCGCGACCTTGTCACGGGCGCCCTCGTAGAGCGCCGTGGCCTCCTCCGCGAGGACGTGCACACCGCGGTGGACGTTGGCGTTGTGCTTCTCGTAGTACTCGTTGAGTACGTCGAGCACCTGGCGCGGCGTCTGCGACGTCGCCGCGTTGTCCAGGTAGACGAGCTTCTTGCCGTCGTGGATCGTGCGATCCAGGATCGGGAAGTCCTTGCGGATCGCCTCGGTGTCGAGGAGGCCGGTGAGCCCCTGGTGGGCCGCTGTCACGCTGATACGCCACCCTTCGTGTAAGCCTCGTAGCCCTCGGCCTCGAGCTTGTCGGCGAGCTCGGCGCCGCCGGACTCGGCGATGCGGCCGTTCGCGAAGACGTGCACGAAGTCGGGCTTGATGTAGCGCAGGATGCGCGTGTAGTGCGTGATCAGCAGCGTGCCGACCTCACCGGTCTCGCGGACGCGGTTGACGCCGTCCGAGACCTGACGCAGGGCGTCGACGTCCAGGCCGGAGTCCGTCTCGTCGAGGATCGCGATCTTCGGCTTGAGGAGCTCCATCTGGAGGATCTCGTGGCGCTTCTTCTCACCGCCGGAGAAGCCCTCGTTCACGTTGCGCTCGGCGAAGGCCGGGTCCATCTGGAGCTGCTCCATCGCGGACTTGACCTCCTTCACCCAGGTGCGCAGCTTGGGGGCCTCGCCGCGGATCGCCGTCGCCGACGTACGCAGGAAGTTGGAGACCGAGACGCCGGGGACCTCGACCGGGTACTGCATGGCCAGGAACATGCCGGCGCGGGCGCGCTCGTCGACGGACATCTCAAGGACGTCCTCGCCGTCGAGGGTGACCGTGCCCTGGGTGATCGTGTACTTGGGGTGGCCCGCCACGGAGTAGGCGAGAGTCGACTTGCCGGAGCCGTTCGGGCCCATGATGGCGTGCGTCTCGCCCTGCTTCACGGTGAGATCGACACCCTTGAGGATTTCCTTGGTGCCGTTCTCGACCTCGACGGTGACGTGCAGGTCGTGGATTTCAAGCGTTGCCATGTGCCTCAGGACTCCTGGGTGACGGAGACGAGCACATCGTCCCCTTCGATCTTTACGGGGTATACGGGGACGGGGCGCGTCGCGGGGAGGCCGGACGGCTTGCCGGTGCGGAGGTCGAAGGCGGAGCCGTGCAGCCAGCACTCGATCTGACAGTCCTCCACCTCTCCCTCGGAGAGGGAGACGTTCGCGTGCGAGCAGATGTCGTTGATCGCGAACACCTCGCCCTCGGTGTGGACGACCGAGACCGGCGTGCCGTCGAGTTCCACCCGCTTCGGGGTGTCCTCCGCCAGCTCGCTCAGGCCACAGGCGCGTACGAATGTCATGCGGCCGACGCCTCCAGCTCCTCTTCGATCTTGGTGAGGAGGCGCTCTTCGACGTCGGGCAGGCCGATCTGCTGGATCAGCTCGGCGAAGAATCCGCGGACGACCAGGCGGCGCGCCTCGCCCTCCGGGATACCGCGCGACTGCAGGTAGAAGAGCTGCTCGTCGTCGAAGCGGCCGGTCGCCGAGGCGTGTCCGGCGCCGACGATCTCGCCGGTCTCGATCTCGAGGTTCGGCACGGAGTCGACGCGGGCGCCGTCGGTCAGAACCAGGTTGCGGTTCATCTCGTACGTGTCCGTGCCCTCGGCGGCGGCCTCGATGAGGACGTCGCCGATCCACACCGCGTGGGCGTCGTCGCCCTGGAGCGCGCCCTTGTAGACGACGTTCGACTTGCAGTGCGGCTGGTTGTGGTCGACCAGGAGGCGGTGCTCCTGGTGCTGGCCGGCGTCCGTGACGTACAGACCGATGAGCTCGGCCTCGCCGCCCGGGCCCGCGTACTCGACGCGGGGGTGCAGGCGCACGAGGTCGCCGCCGAAGGTCACGACGACCGACTTGAAGGTGGCGTCGCGGCCGATCAGCGCGTTGTGCTGCGCGACGTGCACGGCCTTGTCGTCCCAGTCCTGGACGGAGACGACGGTCAGCTTGGCGCCGTCGCCGACGATGAAGTCGACGTTGGCGGCCAGCACGGCGTCGCCGGTGTGGTCGATGACGACCAACGCCTCGGCGAACGCGCCGAGCTCGATGACCTGGTGCGCGAAGGCGGTGCCACCCTCGCCGTGCACGGCGATCCGGATCGGCTCGGTGAGGACCGTCTCCTTGGGGACGGACACGACCGAGGCCTTCTCGAAGGACGTGTACGCCTGCGCGGCGACGCGGTCGACGGGCTTGCCCGCCCTGCCGACGCGCGCGTCGTCACGGCCGACGGTCTCCTGCGTCACACCGGCCGGGGCCGTCACCTCGACGCGGATGCCGCCGGTGGCGACCGCCGTGCCGTCGTGCAGCCCGCGCAGGCGCTCCAGCGGCGTGAACCGCCACTCCTCCTCGCGACCCTGGGGGACCGGGAAGTCCGCCACGTCGAAGGACGGGGGTGCGCTCATGCGAGTGGCGACGGTGGACTCGGCGGCCACCGCGATGGACCCGGCGGTGGTGGACCCCACCGGAATATTCTGAGCCTCAGCCATGGCTGTCGTCGTGCTCTCTCTCTGCGTAAGAAGTCAGTCGCTGCTGCGGGGGTCGCGGCCGGTCTTAACCGACCGAACCCTCCATCTGCAGCTCGATCAGCCGGTTCAGCTCCAGGGCGTACTCCATGGGCAGCTCCTTGGCGATCGGCTCGACGAAGCCGCGCACGATCATCGCCATGGCCTCGAACTCCGTCATGCCGCGGCTCATCAAGTAGAAGAGCTGGTCGTCGGAGACCTTGGAGACGGTCGCCTCGTGCCCCATGGACACGTCGTCCTCGCGGACGTCGACGTACGGGTACGTGTCGGAGCGCGAGATCGTGTCGACGAGCAGCGCGTCGCAGAGCACGTTCGACTTCGATCCGGCCGCGCCCTCGCCGATCTCGACGAGACCGCGGTAGGAGGTGCGGCCACCGCCACGCGCCACGGACTTCGAGACGATGTTCGAGGACGTGTTGGGCGCCATGTGGACCATCTTGGAGCCGGCGTCCTGGTGCTGGCCCTCGCCCGCGAAGGCGATGGACAGGGTCTCGCCCTTGGCGTGCTCGCCCATGAGGTAGACGGCGGGGTACTTCATCGTCACCTTGGAGCCGATGTTGCCGTCGATCCACTCCATGGTCGCGCCCTCGTACGCCACGGCGCGCTTGGTGACCAGGTTGTAGACGTTGTTCGACCAGTTCTGGATCGTCGTGTAGCGGCAGCGGCCGCCCTTCTTCACGATGATCTCGACCACGGCGGAGTGCAGCGAGTCCGACTTGTAGATCGGCGCGGTGCAGCCCTCGACGTAGTGAACGTAGGCGTCCTCGTCGACGATGATCAGGGTCCGCTCGAACTGACCCATGTTCTCCGTGTTGATGCGGAAGTAGGCCTGGAGCGGGATCTCGACGTGCACGCCCTTGGGGACGTAGATGAACGAGCCGCCGGACCACACGGCGGTGTTCAGCGACGCGAACTTGTTGTCGCCGACCGGGATGACCGTGCCGAAGTACTCCTTGAAGAGCTCCGGGTGCTCCTTCAGAGCCGTGTCGGTGTCCATGAAGATGACGCCCTGCTCCTCCAGGTCCTCACGGATCTGGTGGTACACGACCTCGGACTCGTACTGGGCCGCGACACCGGCGACGAGGCGCTGCTTCTCCGCCTCGGGGATGCCGAGCTTGTCGTACGTGCTCTTGATGTCCTCGGGCAGGTCCTCCCAGGACTGTGCCTGCTTCTCCGTGGACCGCACGAAGTACTTGATGTTGTCGAAGTCGATGCCCGACAGGTCCGAGCCCCAGTTGGGCATGGGCTTCTTGCCGAAGAGCCGCAGGCCCTTGAGGCGCAGCTTCGTCATCCACTCGGGCTCGGACTTCTTGGCCGAGATGTCCTTGACGACGTCTTCATTGATGCCGCGCTTGGCGGACGCGCCGGCCACGTCGGAGTCGGCCCAGCCGTATTCGTACGTGCCCAGACCCTCGAGTTCGGGGTGGGCAGTCTCCGTGGGGAGCGTCATGCGGGGTTCCTCCCGGCCGTGCTTGCGGATGCTTTATCGGTGGTCTGTGAAGACTGTGGGGTGTTGCGGGGAATGAACGTCGTGCAGACGCCGTCGCCGTGGGCGATGGTGGCGAGCCGCTGGACGTGCGTCCCCAGGAGGGCGGAGAAGATCTCCGTCTCCGCCTCGCAAAGTTGTGGGTACTGCTCGGCGACGTGGGCGACCGGGCAGTGGTGCTGGCACAGCTGCTCACCCACCGGCGCGCTGCGAGCCGTAGCAGCGTACCCGTCGGCGGTCAACGCCTTCGCGAGAGCCTCCGTGCGCTGCTCGGGGGGAGCCGCGTCGATGGCTTTCCGGTAGGCCACGGCCTGGGCGGCGATCCGCTCGCGGGCGAATTCGACGACCGCTCCTTCGCCGTGCCGCTCGCTGATCCAGCGCAGGGCGTCGGCGGCGAGCTTGTCGTACGACTGGTCGAAGGCGTCCCGGCCGCAGTCGGTGAGCGCGAAGACCTTGGCGGGGCGGCCACGGGTGCGTGCTCCGTAGACGCGCTGCTCACGGGGCTCCACGACGTTCTCGTGGGCGAGTGTGTCGAGGTGGCGGCGCACCGCGGCCTGGGTCAGGCCGAGGCGGCCCGCGAGGTCGGCCACCGTGGAGGGGCCGTGGTCCAGGATGGAGCGCGCGACCCGGTTGCGCGTAGACCGCTCCCCGGTCGCGAGTTCCTCCTGCGGAGCCTCGCCAACGTTTTTCACAACGCCATTGTTGCGTAATTCCTCAGAGCCTGACAACCCGCGTCCGGATCACGGTCCGGTGCACTGCATCACTTAGGCATACCTAAGCTGACCTGCGGGAATGATCACTGATCGATCAAATCGGTGGCGCCGGACGGCAGCGGCGAGGAGACTCCCTGACCATGGCGACACCCCCTCCGACCGGCCCTTTGTGTACGCGAGCGTCCCTCGCGGCGGACCTCGGCGAGCTCGGCGTGAGCCCCGGCGAGACCCTCCTCGTGCACTCCTCGCTGAGCGCGCTCGGCTGGGTCAGCGGCGGCCCGGTGGCCGTGGTCCAGGCACTCCTCGACACACTGGGCCAAAAGGGCACCCTCGTGGTCCCCACGCAGTCCAGCGACAATTCCGACCCCGCCGAGTGGGAGGCCCCGCCCGTCCCCGAGGCCTGGTGGCCCGAGATCCGCGCGTCCATCCCCGCGTACGACCCGCTCACCACCCCCACCCGGGGCATGGGCGTGATCCCCGAGGCCGTACGGACCTGGCCCGGCGCCCTGCGCAGCGCCCACCCGCAGACCTCCTTCGCCGCGGTCGGCCCCCGCGCGCAGACGCTCCTGGCGGGGCACGCGCTGGACTGCCGCCTCGGTGAGCGAAGCCCGCTTGCCCGCCTGGAGGAGTCGGGCGCCCGCGTCCTGCTGCTCGGCGCCGGCTTCGCCTCCTGCACCTCCTTCCACCTGGCCGAGTACCGGCTCCCCGCTCCCCAGGTGTCGAACTCCTTCGCGGTGATGACCCCGGAGGGCCGCCGCTGGACGACCGTGCGCGAGCCCTCGATCTCCGAGGAGCGCTTCGACGAGCTCGGCTCGGACTACGAGCGGGACCGCCCCGTGGTGCGCGGCACGGTGGGCGCGGCGACGGCCCGGCTCTTCCCGGTGGCGGACGCGGTCGCGTACGCCGAGCGCTGGCTCGACACCCACCGCTCGCGTGCCGAGTGGGCGGGGTAGCAGCCCCCTGCCCGCGACCCCCCGGCCGCTCTCTAGACTTCCCGGCATGGGAATTGAGTCCGTCGTCCAGGTCACCGGCCTGGTCAAGCGGTACGGCAAGAAGACCGCGGTGGACGGCCTCGACCTGCGGGTCCGCGCGGGCGCCGTCACCGCGGTCCTCGGGCCGAACGGCGCAGGGAAGACCACCACGATCGAGACCTGCGAGGGCTACCGCAGGCCGGACGCGGGCACGGTCCGCGTCCTCGGGCTCGACCCCGTCCGCGAGGCCGGCGCCCTGCGCCCCCGCATCGGCGTGATGCTCCAGTCCGGCGGCGTCTACTCCGGCGCCCGCGCCGACGAGATGCTGCGCCACATGGCGAAGCTGCACGCGCACCCCCTGGACGTCGACGCACTGATCGAGCGCCTGGGCCTGGACAGCTGCGGGCGCACCACCTACCGGCGCCTGTCCGGCGGCCAGCAGCAGCGCCTCGCGCTCGCGATGGCCGTGGTCGGACGGCCCGAACTGGTCTTCCTGGACGAGCCGACCGCGGGCCTGGACCCCCAGGCACGCCGGGCCACCTGGGATCTCGTACGCGATCTGCGCACCGACGGCGTCAGCGTCATCCTCACCACGCACCACATGGACGAGGCCGAGCAACTGTCCGACGACGTCGCGATCATCGACGCGGGCAAGGTCATCGCCGAGGGCACGCCGGAGGAGCTGTGCCGCGGCGGCGCCGAGAACACCCTGCGCTTCTCAGGGCGCCCCGGACTCGACGTCGGCTCCCTGCTCAAGGCGCTGCCGCCGGACTCGGCCGCGGCCGAGCTGACCCCGGGTGCCTACCGCGTGAGCGGCACGGTCGACCCGCAGATGCTCGCCACGGTCACCTCCTGGTGCGCCCAGCACGGTGTGATGCCGGAGAAGATCGCCGTCGAACGCCACACCCTGGAAGACGTGTTCTTGGAGCTCACCGGCAAGGAGTTGCGCTCATGATCCTGGCCCACTCGACTTTCGGCCGGGGGTCCGGGGGTTGTCCCCCGGGAAGGCACAGTCTGGAGCTCACAGGCAAGGAGCTGCGCGGATGAGCGCCGCCGGTACGTACACCCCGAAGCCGGGCGCCGCCCCGCTCCCCCGCATGATCGCGGCGCAGGCGGCCCTGGAGACGAAGATGCTGCTGCGCAACGGCGAGCAGCTCCTCCTCACGGTGGTGATCCCCACCCTCCTGCTCGTGCTGTTCAGCGCGGTCGACATCGTCGACACGGGCGACGGCAAGGCCGTGGACTTCCTCGCGCCCGGCATCCTCGCCCTCGCCGTGATGTCCACGGCGTTCACCGGCCAGGCCATCGCCACCGGCTTCGAGCGCCGCTACGGCGTGCTCAAGCGGCTCGGTGCGTCGCCACTGCCCCGCTGGGGACTGATGGCGGCGAAGACCCTGTCGGTGCTTGTCACCGAGGTCCTGCAGATCGCCCTGCTCACGGTGATCGCCTTCGCCCTGGGCTGGTCGCCGCAGGGCAACCCCTTCGCCGTACTGCTCCTCCTGCTCCTCGGCACGGCGGCCTTCTCCGGCCTCGGCCTGCTGATGGCGGGCACCCTCAAGGCGGAGGCGACGCTCGCCGCCGCGAACCTGGTCTTCCTGCTCCTGCTGGTCGGCGGCGGGGTCATCGTGCCTCTGGACAAGTTCCCCGACGCCGCCCAGTCGGTGCTCGGCCTGCTGCCCATCTCGGCGCTCTCCGACGGCCTGCGGGACGTGCTCCAGGACGGCGCGGGAATGCCGTGGGGTGACCTCGGGATCCTGGCGGTCTGGGCGGTGTTGGGGCTCGGGGCGGCGGGCAAGTTCTTCCGCTGGGAGTAGATCCGGCGTAACCCGCGTCACAGAAGGCCCGGATACGTCCCCCTCGTGAAGCCGTGCACAAGCGGCCCCCTACGATGGGCCCGTGCCAAACGTGACCCGAGCCGACGCCGTCTCCGCCGTGCGCAATCCGCTCGCCTTCATCGCCGAACGCTGGACCCCGCAGCAGCGGACCGTGCAGCGCGCCGCCCTCATCTCGCTCGCTATGACGGTGTGCATCGTGGTCACCGGCGGCGCCGTCCGGCTGACCGGCTCGGGCCTCGGCTGCCCGACCTGGCCCAAGTGCACGGACGAATCCCTGACGGCCACCCACGAGATGGGCTTCCACGGATTCATCGAGTTCGGCAACCGCATGCTGACGTACGTGCTGTGCGCGGCCGTCGGCTGGGCGATCATCACGGCGCGCTCGCAGAAGCCGATGCGGCGCAGCCTGACCCGGCTCGGCTGGATCCAGTTCTGGCTGGTCATGGGCAACGCCGTGCTCGGCGGCATCGTGGTCCTCGTCGGCCTGAACCCGTGGACGGTCGCGGCGCACTTCCTGCTCTCCACCGCCCTGATCGCGGTCGCCGTCACGATGTGGCAGCGCACCCGCGAAGGTGACTCCGAGGCACGCCCGCTGGTCGGCAAGGCCGTGGCGCAACTGGTGTGGTTCCTCGTCGCGGCGTCCGTGCTGCTCATCGCGGTCGGCACGGTCGTGACGGGCTCGGGGCCGCATGCCGGTGACTCCAGCGAGGTGCCGCGGATGGGCTTCGACTGGGAGACCGTCAGCAAGCTGCACGCCGTGCTCGCGTGGATCGTGGTGACGCTGACGTTCGCCCTGTGGTTCGTCCTCAAGGCCGTCGACGCCCCCAAGGGCCCGCTGCACCGCACCCGTGACCTGTTCCTGATCCTGCTCGCCCAGGGTGCGATCGGCTACGTCCAGTACTTCACGGACCTGCCCGAGGTCCTGGTCGGCCTGCACATGTTCGGCTCCTGCGTGGTCTGGATCGGCGTGATGCGCGTGCTGCTCTCGCTGCGCGAACGGCCGTACACCGTCGCCGACGTGCCCTCCCAGACCGGCGACTCGCGGCTTTCGACCGTCTGAGCCCGGCGGGTCAGTCGTCCTTCGACAGCCCGTACACACGGCGGGCGTTGCCCGCCGCGATGAGCCCCGCCACCCGCTGCGCGTCCGGCAGCGACCAGGCCCCCTCCGCGACCCACCCGCCGAGCACGCGCCCCACCGCCTCCCCGAAGAGCCGCGCCCCCACCACGTGCAGTTCGGGAAGCCCGTGCGCGCCGCTGGAGAACAGCAGCTTGCCGAAGGGCGCGAGCTCCAGGATCTCCGCGAGCACGGCGGCCGCGCGGGCCCCCGTGCGCACCAGGGCAGGGCCCAGATCGGCGTACACATGCGGGAAGAGGGCCGCGAGGTCCGCGGCGTTGCGGTGGTACGGATAGCCGTGCAGCAGGACCAGATCGGTGCCGAGCCCCGCGGTCGCCCGCGCGAAACCGCCGAAGTACCCCTCCGGGTCGCCGGCCCCCGCGTGCAGTTGCAGCGGCCGCCCCGACGCGACGGCGATCCACAGCAGATGCCTGAGCAGCACGGGGTCCTGGAGCGCCCCGCCCACCTGCCGCCGGGCGAGCCAGCGGTCCGCCGCTCCCCGCACCTCGCCGGGTCCCGGCGGTTCGGGGGCCAGCGCGAGACTGCGCCGGACGCCCGCGACCGAGGTGAAGGCGACGGCGTTCGCGGCGGCGGCGTGCACGGACTCGGCGAGATTGGCGAGGAACGAGTCGACGGTGCCCGAGGTGTCGGCCACCTGTTCGGCCAGTAATTCCAGGCGGACGATCTCGTGGGCGTCGGCGTCACCGGCGGTCGCCATCTCGCCGGGCCCGGTCAGATCGCCGGGCAGCCCCGTGTCCACGAGATACGTGGTGATGCCGCTCCCCCGCAGCAGCCGCCGCCCCGCTTCGAGGACGCCCAGATCACGTCGGCGGGCGAGGTAGCGGGCGGGCGGGCAGTGCGGTTCGAGGCCGAGCAGCGGCGGGCACCAGCGGCGTACGGCGAAGCCCGTCTGGGTGTCGAAGAAGGTGGTGCCGGGCGCGGGCGGGCCCTCGCCGCGGCCGAGGTGGGCCTCGAAGGTGCCGAGGCCCAGCTCCGTACGCAGCACTCCGTGGCAGTACTGGTCCACCAGGGACGGCGTTTCGATCATCCGGACTCCCTGTGGACGGACCGTGCTCCTTACCGTCCTAACGGGTGACCCGGGTGTCAGGTGTTGCTCACGGCCGTTCTGTCCTGGACGGCCGCGACCGCCTCAGCCGTTGCTCGGACCGCCGAGCTGAATGCCCGCCATGCGCGACCATTCGTAGGGACCGGTCTTCACCTTGGCCGCGAAGTCACCGTCGAAGTCCTCGTGGACGGTGATCCCGGCCTTCTCGACGGCGCTCAGCGCGATCGCATAAGTGGGGGCCACCAGGTCGCCCCAGCCGCCGTCGTCACCGACCAGGACGATGCGGGTGCCCTCGTGCCCGATGTACGCGACCTGCCCCTCGGCACCGCCGTGTGCCTGGGCGAAGGCACCGATCTGCCGGGCAAGCTTCGCCGCCTTCTTCTCCGCGCGGGCGGCCTGCTTGCTGTCCTCAACCTGCTGCGTCTCTGCCACGTCTGCCATAGCCAGGATGCTACCGACGGGTAGATCAACTGGCGACGGGCGGGGCACGTGGCGTGCAACACCACGTGCCCCGCCCGTCGGCGAGTCTTCGGCTCAGGGGATCAGCGGCTCAGCGCAGGAAGGGATCCACCGCGACCGCCACGAACAGCAGCGAGACGTAGGTGATCGACCAGTGGAAGAGCCGCATCTCCTTGAGCTTGCCGCCCGTGACCTCCGCCTTGGCCCGGTTCTGGAGGCCGTGCGCCTCCCACAGCCACCAGCCGCCGGTCACGAAGGCGACCACGGTGTAGAACCAGCCGGTGTAGCCGAGGGGCTGCAGCAGCAGCGAGACGGCGACCATCACCCAGCTGTAGAGGACGATCTGGCGGGCGACCACCTTGTTCGACGCCACGACCGGCAGCATCGGCACGCCCACGCGGGCGTAGTCGTCCTTGACCTTCATGGACAGCGGCCAGTAGTGCGGCGGCGTCCAGAAGAACATGACGAGGAAGAGGATGACCGGGGCCCACGACAGGGAGTTCGTCACCGAGGACCAGCCGATGAGCACCGGCATGCAGCCCGCGATGCCGCCCCAGACGATGTTCTGCGAGGTGCGGCGCTTCAGGATCATCGTGTAGACGACCACGTAGAAGAGCAGTGCGCCCAGGGCGAGCCACGCGGACAGCCAGTTGACGACGAGGCCGAAGAGCAGCGTCGAGGCGATCGCGAGCGCGATGCCGAACGCGAGGCACTCCCGGGGGCTCACCATTCCCGTGACCAGGGGCCGCTGGGACGTACGGTCCATCAGGGCGTCGATGTCACGGTCGATGTACATGTTGAGCGCGTTCGCGCCGCCCGCGGAGAGGTAGCCGCCCAGGCAGGTCACGAAGACCAGCCACAGGTCGGGCACCCCCTGCTCGGCGAGGAACATCACCGGAACGGTGGTGATCAGGAGGAGTTCGATGATTCGCGGCTTGGTCAGCGCCACGAACGCCATGACACGGGCCCCGAGCGGCCGGTGGCTTGGGCTAGAGCTCATCCCAATTGCTCCCGCTGGACGGGATTCAACGGCCGTCACGCACACCCCTGACAGAGACTTCCCAGCAAGCCGCGTCGGACGTTCAGACATGAAGATCCGGTAAAGGCTCGCGCGTACCACGCCACTGTAGACGTTGCCCATACCTCGCCCATCGCGGGGGTGGGGTCGTGTTGAGCGGCGTGTTGAGCCGCCCGAAACACGGCCCGACACCCGTTCAGATGAGCGGTCCGGCACTCGTTCTTTTAGTCCAGATGAGCGGCTCGCGGATCACATGGTGAACACCGTGGATCCCTTTCGGGAGGCGGATACCGGCGCACCCCGGCACTCTGGAATGACTCGAAAAAATGCACGTCTTTACAGCGGTAGGCTCGACATCGGCCGGTGAGATCTACATCGCCGGCATTCGACATGTGGAGAGGAGCCCTGACTCAGGGTGAGCACCAAGCCGACCACCACAGACCTCGAGTGGACCGAACTGGACCAGCGGGCTGTTGATACTGCCCGCGTCCTGGCCATGGACTCCGTACAGAAGGTCGGCAACGGCCATCCTGGTACGGCCATGAGCCTCGCGCCCGCCGCGTACACCCTCTTCCAGAAGGTGATGCGGCACGACCCCGCGGACGCCGAGTGGACCGGGCGCGACCGGTTCGTTCTCTCCGCGGGCCACTCGTCCCTGACTCTCTACATCCAGCTCTACCTGGCCGGCTTCGGCCTGGAGCTCGATGACCTGAAGGCCTTCCGCACCTGGGGCTCGAAGACCCCCGGCCACCCGGAGTACGGGCACACCACGGGCGTGGAGACGACGACGGGCCCCCTGGGCCAGGGCGTCGCCAACGCCGTGGGCATGGCGATGGCCGCCCGTTACGAGCGCGGCCTGTTCGACCCGGACACCGCTGCCGGCGAGTCGCCGTTCGACCACCACATCTTCGCGATCGCCGGTGACGGCTGCCTCCAGGAGGGCATCTCCGGCGAGGCGTCGTCGCTGGCCGGACACCAGAAGCTCGGCAACCTCGTACTGCTGTGGGACGACAACCACATCTCCATCGAGGGCGACACGGAGACCGCGGTGTCCGAGGACACCATGAAGCGGTACGAGGCCTACGGCTGGCACGTCCAGCGCGTGGAGCCCAAGGAGGACGGCGACCTCGACCCCGCCGCCCTCTACGAGGCGATCCTGGCCGCGAAGGCCGTGACGGACAAGCCGTCCTTCATCGCGATGCGCTCGATCATCGCCTGGCCCGCCCCGAACGCGCAGAACACCGAGGCCGCGCACGGCTCGGCGCTCGGCGACGAAGAGGTCGCGGCCACCAAGCGTGTCCTCGGCTTCGACCCCGAGCAGAACTTCGAGGTCTCGGACGAGGTCCTCGCGCACACCCGTGCGGCGCTGGACCGCGGCCGTGACGCCAAGGCCGAGTGGGAGAAGGGCTTCGCCGCCTGGCGCACCGCGAACTCCGCGCGTGCCGCCGAGTTCGACCGCGTCGCCGCGGGCGAGCTGCCGGCCGGCTGGGAGGAGAAGCTCCCGGTCTTCGAGACGGGCAAGGGTGTCGCGACGCGTGCCGCGTCCGGCAAGGTCCTGCAGGCGCTCGGCGCGGTGATCCCCGAGCTGTGGGGCGGCTCCGCCGACCTCGCGGGCTCGAACAACACCACGATCGACAAGACGTCGTCGTTCCTCCCCACGGGCAACCCGCTGCCGGGAGCGAACCCGTACGGCCGCACGATCCACTTCGGCATCCGCGAGCACTCCATGGCCGCGGAGATGAACGGCATCGCGCTGCACGGCAACACCCGCATCTTCGGCGGCACCTTCCTGGTGTTCTCCGACTACATGCGCAACGCCGTCCGTCTCTCCGCGCTGATGCACCTCCCGGTGACGTACGTGTGGACGCACGACTCCATCGGTCTCGGCGAGGACGGTCCGACGCACCAGCCGGTCGAGCACCTGGCCTCGCTGCGTGCCATCCCGGGCCTGAACGTCGTCCGCCCGGCGGACGCGAACGAGACCGCGGTCGTGTGGCGCGAGATCCTCAAGCGCTACACGAAGGAGTTCGGCAAGGGCGCCCCGCACGGCCTCGCGCTGACCCGTCAGGGCGTGCCGACGTACGACCGCGAGGTCACCGAGGGCGCTGTCAAGGGTGGCTACGTCCTCTTCGAGGCCGACGGCGGCACCCCCGAGGTCGTCCTCATCGGCACCGGCTCCGAGGTGCAGCTCGCCGTCGAGGCGCGCGAGCAGCTCCAGGCCGCGGGCGTTCCGACGCGCGTCGTCTCGATGCCGTGCGTCGAGTGGTTCGAGGCGCAGGACCAGGGGTACCGCGACAGCGTCCTTCCGCCGTCCGTGAAGGCGCGCGTGGCGGTCGAGGCGGGCATCGGCCTGACCTGGCACCGCTTCGTGGGTGACGCCGGACGCATCGTCTCGCTGGAGCACTTCGGTGCCTCGGCCGACGGCAAGGTGCTCTTCCGCGAGTTCGGCTTCACCGCCGACCACGTGGCCGCAGCCGCCCGGGAATCGATCGACGCCGCTCAGCGCTGACGCCGACATACGACCAAGTAGGAGATGTAATCCCCATGACAGACGCACTCAAGCGCCTTTCCGACGAAGGCGTCGCGATCTGGCTGGACGACCTGTCGCGCAAGCGGATCACGTCCGGCAACCTCGCCGAGCTGATCGACCAGAGTCACGTCGTGGGCGTCACGACGAACCCGTCGATCTTCCAGAAGGCGATCAGCAGCGGTGACGGCTACGAGCAGCAGGTCTCGGACCTCGCCGCCCGCGGTGTCACCGTCGAAGAGGCCATCCGCATGATCACGACGGCGGACGTCCGTGACGCCGCCGACATCCTGCGCCCGGTCTTCGACGCGACGGGCGGCCAGGACGGCCGCGTGTCGATCGAGGTCGACCCGCGCCTGGCGCACAACACGAAGTCGACGGTCGCCGAGGCCAAGCAGCTCGCCTGGCTGGTGGACCGCCCGAACACGCTCATCAAGATCCCGGCGACGAAGGCGGGCCTGCCCGCGATCACCGAGGTCATCGGCAAGGGCATCAGCGTGAACGTGACGCTGATCTTCTCGCTCGAGCGCTACCGCGAGGTCATGGACGCGTACCTGGCGGGCCTGGAGAAGGCGAAGGCCGCCGGCCTGGACCTCTCCAAGATCCACTCGGTGGCGTCCTTCTTCGTGTCCCGCGTGGACACCGAGATCGACAAGCGCCTCGACGGCATCGGCACGGACGAGGCCAAGGCCCTCAAGGGCAAGGCCGCGCTCGCCAACGCCCGCCTCGCGTACGAGGCGTACGAAGAGGTCTTCTCGTCCGACCGCTGGGCCGCGCTCGACAAGGCGCAGGGCAACAAGCAGCGTCCGCTGTGGGCCTCGACCGGCGTCAAGGACCCGGCGTACAAGGACACCCTGTACGTCGACGAGCTGGTCGCGCCGAACACGGTGAACACGATGCCGGAAGCGACCCTCGAGGCCTCGGCCGACCACGGCCAGATCACCGGCAACACCATCGCGGGCACGTACGACGCCGCGCGCGGCGAGATCGAGGCCATCGAGAAGCTCGGCATCAGCTACGACGAGGTCGTGCAGCTGCTCGAGGACGAGGGCGTCGAGAAGTTCGAGGCGTCCTGGAACGACCTGCTCAAGTCCACCGAGGCGGAGCTCAAGCGCCTCACCCCTTCGGAGGGCTGACCACCTTGTCAAGCAGCAATCCGCTGCGTGACGCCGCAGACCGACGGCTCCCGCGTATCGCGGGGCCGTCGGGCCTGGTCATCTTTGGCGTCACGGGCGATTTGTCCCGTAAAAAGCTGATGCCCGCTGTGTATGACCTCGCCAACCGAGGTCTGTTGCCGCCGGGCTTCTCGCTCATCGGCTTCGCGCGTCGCGACTGGGAGGACGAGGACTTCGCCCAGGTCGTCCACGACGCGGTCAAGCAGCACTCGCGCACGCCGTTCCGCGAGGAGGTCTGGCAGCAGCTCATCCAGGGGATGCGCTTCGTCCAGGGCAACTTCGACGACGACGCCGCGTTCGAGCAGCTCAAGGCCACCATCCAGGACCTCGACAAGGCACAGGGCACGGGCGGCAACTTCGCCTTCTACCTGTCGGTGCCCCCGAAGTTCTTCCCGCAGGTCGTCCAGCAGCTCAAGAAGCACGAGCTGGCGGACGCCCCGCAGGGCTCCTGGCGCCGCGCGGTCATCGAGAAGCCCTTCGGACACGACCTGACGTCCGCCAAGGAGCTCAACTCGATCGTGCACGAGGTGTTCGCCCCGGACCAGGTGTTCCGGATCGACCACTACCTCGGCAAGGAGACCGTCCAGAACATCCTGGCGCTCCGCTTCGCCAACCAGATGTTCGAGCCGATCTGGAACCGGTCGTACGTGGACCACATCCAGATCACGATGGCCGAGGACATCGGCATCGGCGGCCGGGCCGGCTACTACGACGGCATCGGCGCCGCCCGTGACGTCATCCAGAACCACCTGCTCCAGCTGATGGCGCTGACCGCGATGGAGGAGCCCGCCTCCTTCGACGCGAACGCGCTGGTGGCCGAGAAGGCGAAGGTCCTGGGTGCCGTGCGGCTGCCCAAGGACCTCGGCGAGAGCACGGTCCGCGGTCAGTACGCCGCGGGGTGGCAGGGCGGCGAGAAGGCCGTCGGCTACCTCCAGGAAGAGGGCATCGACCCCAAGTCGAAGACCGACACCTACGCGGCCATCAAGCTGGAGGTGGACAACCGCCGCTGGGCGGGCGTCCCCTTCTACCTCCGCACCGGCAAGCGCCTGGGCCGCCGCGTCACCGAGATCGCGGTCGTGTTCCAGCGCGCGCCCCACTCCCCCTTCGACCACACGGCGACGGAGGAGCTGGGCCAGAACGCGATCGTCATCCGCGTCCAGCCCGACGAGGGCATCACGGTCCGGTTCGGCTCGAAGGTGCCCGGCACCTCGATGGAGATCCGCGACGTGTCGATGGACTTCGCCTACGGCGAGTCCTTCACCGAGTCCAGCCCGGAGGCGTACGAGCGCCTGATCCTGGACGTCCTGCTCGGCGACGCCAACCTCTTCCCGCGCACGGAGGAGGTCGAGCTCTCCTGGAACATCCTCGACCCGATCGAGGAGTACTGGGACAAGCACGGCAAGCCCGCGCAGTACCCGTCCGGGACCTGGGGCCCGTCCGAGGCGGACGAAATGCTCGCACGAGACGGACGGAGCTGGCGTCGCCCATGAAGATCGACCTTACGGACACCACGTCCAGCAAGATCAACAAGGCGCTCGTTAAGGGGCGCAGGGCGATCGGCACACCGGCCGTCGGCATGGTGCTCACCCTCGTCATCGTGACCGACGAGGAGAACGCCTACGACGCCCTGAAGGCCGCCAACGAGGCCTCGCGCGAGCACCCCTCGCGCACCCTGGTCGTCATCAAGCGCGCCGCGCGCTCGCCCCGTGACCGCACGACGTCGCGTCTGGACGCCGAGGTACGGGTCGGCGTCGAGGCGGGCACCGGCGAGACGGTCGTCCTCCGGCTGTACGGCGAGGTCATCAACCACGCCCAGTCGGTCGTCCTGCCGCTGCTGCTTCCCGACGCCCCCGTGGTCGTGTGGTGGCCGGTCAACGCGCCGCTCAACCCGGCCAAGGACCCGCTGGGCGCGCTCGCCCAGCGCCGCGTCACGGACACGTACGCGGCCGAGCAGCCGATCCACGAGCTGACCGCGCGCGCCGACGCCTACCACCCCGGCGACACGGACCTCTCCTGGACCCGGATCACCCCGTGGCGCTCGATGCTCGCGGCGGCCCTCGACCAGATCCACTGCAAGGTGACGTCGGTCGAGGTGGAGGGCGAGGAGTTCAACCCGAGCTGCGAGCTGCTCGCCATGTGGCTCGCGGACCGGCTCTCCGTCCCCGTGAAGCGCTCGCTCTCCGCGGGCCCCGGCCTCACCGGCGTACGCATGGACACCGACTGCGGTCCCATCGTGCTCGGCCGGGCCGACGGCTCGCTCGCCACGCTCTCCATCCAGGGGCAGCCCGACCGTGCGGTGGCGCTCAAGCGCCGCGAGACGGCCGAGCTGATCGCCGAGGAGCTGCGCCGTCTCGACCCGGACGACACCTACGCGTCCGCGCTGAAGTTCGGTGTGGACCGTCTTGGCGAGCCCGCCGAGGAGACCACGGTTCCCGCGGTGGAGGAGCCCGCGGAGGCGGCGAAGAAGACCGCCCCCGCGAAGAAGACCGCGGCCAAGAAGGCGGCGACGAAGTGAGCGCGGCGCCGCAGCTGGTCGTGCACCGCGACAAGGAGCTGATGGCGCAGGCCGCCGCGGCCCGCCTCATCACGAAGATCGTCGACGCGCAGGCCGCCCGCGGCTTCGCGTCGGTGGTCCTCACGGGCGGCCGCAACGGCAACGGCCTGCTCGCGGCGCTGAGTTCGTCCCCCGCGAAGGACGCGATCGACTGGTCGCGCCTGGACCTGTGGTGGGGCGACGAGCGCTTCCTGCCGGACGGCGACCCGGAGCGCAACTACACCCAGGCCAAGGAGGCACTGCTCGACTCGGTGCCCCTTAACCCGGCCCGGGTGCATCCGATGCCCGCGTCGGATGGCGCGTACGAGGTGGACGCGGCGGCCGGAATGTACGCGGCCGAGCTCACCGCGGCTGCGGGGCCCGAGGACCATGGTCCGGTGCCGACGTTCGACGTGCTGATGCTGGGCGTCGGACCTGACACCCATGTCGCTTCGCTCTTCCCGGAGTTGCCCGCGGTCCGCGAGACGGAGCGGACGGTGGTCGGCGTGCACGGCGCGCCCAAGCCGCCGCCCGTCCGCATCACGCTCACGCTGCCGGCGATCCGCTCGGCGCGCGAGGTGTGGCTGCTCGCGGCCGGCGAGGACAAGGCGAACGCCGCGGCGATCGCCCTGTCGGGCGCGGGCGAGGTGCAGGCCCCCGCCGCGGGCGCGTACGGCAGGTCGCGGACGCTGTGGCTGCTGGACGCGGCGGCGGCCTCGCAGCTGCCGCGCGACCTGTATCCGCCGGCTTCTCCCTGACCGGTTCGCAGCACGCAGTACGGCCCGGCCCGCCTCTCGGCGGACCGGGCCGTACTTGTTTTCAGCTACTGCTCAGAGGATCAACGCCCGCGCAGGGTGCGGTACTTGGCTACCAGCGCCGTCGTCGAACCATCCAGGTCCGGTACGTCCGCGCCCTCGGTCAGGGCGGGCTCGATGCGCTTGGCGAGGACCTTGCCGAGCTCGACTCCCCACTGATCGAACGAGTCGATGTTCCACACGGCGCCCTGCACGAACACCTTGTGTTCGTAGAGCGCGATGAGTTGGCCGAGAACCGACGGCGTCAGTTCCTTGGCGAGGAGCGTCGTCGTCGGGTGGTTGCCCTGGAACGTCTTGTGCGGGACGAGCTCGTCCGGCACACCCTCGGCCCGCACCTCGTCGGGCGTCTTACCGAAGGCCAGCGCCTGCGTCTGCGCGAAGAAGTTGGCCATCAGGAGGTCGTGCTGGGCGACCAGGCCGGGCAGCAGATCACCGACGGGCTCGGCGAAGCCGATGAAGTCCGCCGGGATCAACTTCGTTCCCTGGTGGATGAGTTGGTAGTACGCGTGCTGGCCGTTGGTGCCCGGCGTGCCCCAGACGACCGGTCCCGTCTGCCAGTCGACCGGCTCGCCGTCACGGCCCACGGACTTGCCGTTGGACTCCATGTCGAGCTGCTGGAGGTAAGCCGTGAACTTGGAGAGGTAGTGCGAGTACGGCAGGACCGCGTGCGACTGGGCGTCGTGGAAGTTGCCGTACCAGATGCCCAACAGGCCGAGCAGGAGCGGCACGTTCGACTCGGCGGGCTCGTTACGGAAGTGCTCGTCGACGAGGTGGAAGCCGTCCAGCATCTCGCGGAAGGCGTCCGGGCCGATCGCGATCATCAGCGAGAGACCGATCGCCGAGTCGAACGAATAACGGCCGCCGACCCAGTCCCAGAACTCGAACATGTTGGCCGTGTCGATGCCGAAGTCGGAGACCTTGCCGCCGTTCGTCGACAGGGCCACGAAGTGCTTGGCGACGGCGCTCTGGTCGGCGCGCAGGCCGGTCAGGAGCCAGTCGCGCGCCGAGGTGGCGTTCGTGATCGTCTCGATGGTGGTGAACGTCTTCGAGGCGATGATGAACAGCGTCTCGGCCGGGTCCAGGTCCCGCACGGCCTCGTGCAGGTCGGCGCCGTCGACGTTCGACACGAAGCGCACGGTGAGGTCGCGGTCGGTGAAGGACCGGAGCGCCTCGTACGCCATGGCGGGCCCGAGGTCGGAGCCGCCGATGCCGACGTTCACGATGTTCTTGATGCGCTTGCCGGTGTGCCCGGTCCACTCGCCGGAGCGGACCTTGTCCGCGAAGGCGGCCATCTTGTCGAGCACGGCGTGCACGCCCGGCACCACGTTCTCGCCGTCGACCTCGACCACCCCGTCCCGCGGGGCGCGCAGCGCGGTGTGCAGGACGGCGCGGTCCTCGGTGGTGTTGATCTTCTCGCCGCGGAACATAGCGTCCCGCAGGCCGAAGACATCGGTGGCCGCGGCGAGCTCGCGCAGGAGCGTCAGCGTCTCGTCCGTGACGAGGTGCTTGGAGTAGTCGACGTGCAGGTCGCCGACCTGGAGCGTGTACTGCGTGCCGCGCGCCGGATCCTTCGCGAACAGCTCACGCAGCTGCACCTCCCCCAGCTGCTCCCGGTGCTTGCTGAGCGCCGCCCATTCGGGCGTCTGGTTGAGCCTGGCGCGGCTTTCTGCGTTCATCTCGGACTTCAGCCTTCTCTCGTACCTGTGTACGTACCTTGCCCCGCTGCACGTTCCAACCTAATTGATCAGGGCCCGATATGAGATCTCTGAAGCTGTCTGTCCGCACACGTGCCAGTAAACGCCGCGTGAAAAACACAGCGGCCGGACATCTACGGATGTCCGGCCCTTCGCACGCTCTAGATCTCGCCCCGCAGTTTGGCCAGCGCCTCCGCGAGAATCGCCTCGCCGTCCGCGTCGCTGCGCCGCTCCCGCACATACGCCAGGTGCGTCTTGTACGGCTCGGTGCGGGGCGGGTCCGGCGGGTTGTCCCGGTCCTGACCTGCGGGGAAGCCGCAGCGGGGGCAGTCCCATGTATCGGGGACCTGCGCGTCGCTGGCGAAGCTGGGCACCGTCTCGTGTCCGTTGGAGCACCAGAAGGAGATGCGCAGTCGCGGCGCGGACTCACCGCGCTCGGCCTCGCCCATCGGCCCCGCCCCGACCCGACTTCCTCGGATCGCGTTGCCACTTGCCACGGTCGTAACTCCCTGCGTGATGGTGCTGCTGCGGGCGCCTCAGTCTACGTAAGGCCCAACGCGCGTCCAGTGTTTGGAGTTACACCCCACCCAGAGACGCAAGCCCCATGATAATCCGCGCCGTGCGGCGCGCACCGTACATGGGGCTTTAAGCGAAGCTTTCGCAAGGTAGCAATCAAGCCGCTTTCGCGGTCAGTTGTTCACCTTCATCAACAGGCCGAGCACGACAATGCACGCGAACCAGAGAAGACCGACCACGACAGTGATGCGGTCGAGGTTGCGCTCGGCGACCGACGAGCCGCCGACGGAGGACTGCATGCCGCCACCGAACATGTCGGAGAGACCGCCGCCCTTGCCCTTGTGCATCAGCACCAGCAGCATCATCAGCAGGCTGAAGACGATCAGGGCGATCGAGAACCCCATAACCACGGCTGGACCAACTTCCTCGGAACTGGATAGACGACGGGGGCCGGTGCCTCGCTGAGCGAAGCCGCCCGGCCCCCGCAAGGGTACGACGTATCGGCGCTACCGCATACTCACTGGTCGCGGAACCGGACGATCTTGACGAACTCGTCGGAGTCGAGCGCCGCGCCGCCCACGAGGGCGCCGTCGACGTCGGGCTGCGCCATGATCGCGGCCACGTTGCCGGACTTCACGGAGCCGCCGTACTGGATGCGCACCTTGTCGGCGAGCTCCTGCGAGTACAGCTCGGCGAGGCGGCCGCGGATCGCGCCGCACACCTCCTGGGCGTCCTCGGGGGTCGCGACCTTGCCGGTGCCGATGGCCCACACCGGCTCGTAGGCGATGACGATGGTCTCGGCCTGCTCGGCGGGCAGGTCCTTCAGACCGCCGTCGAGCTGGGCGAGGGTGTACTGGATCTGCTGGCCGGCCTCACGGATGTCGAGGCCCTCGCCGATGCAGAGGATCGGGGTCAGGCCGTGCTTGTAGGCGGCCTTCACCTTGGCGTTGCAGATCTCGTCGGTCTCGTCGTGGTACTGACGGCGCTCGGAGTGGCCCACGGCCACGAACGTGCACTTCAGCTTGGAGAGCATCGGGCCCGAGATCTCGCCGGTGTAGGCGCCGGTGTCGTGCGCCGAGATGTCCTGGGCGCCGTACTTGATCTTGAGCTTGTCGCCGTCGACCAGGGTCTGCACCGAACGCAGGTCGGTGAAGGGGGGCAGGACGGCGACCTCGACGGCCTCGTAGTCCTTGTCGGCCAGGGCGAAGGCGAGCTTCTGGACGTGCGCGATGGCCTCGAGGTGGTTGAGGTTCATCTTCCAGTTGCCGGCCATCAGCGGGGTACGCGTAGTCATCAGGTGTCAGTTCTCCAGTGCGGCGAGGCCGGGGAGCGTCTTGCCCTCGAGGTATTCGAGGGAGGCGCCGCCGCCGGTGGAAATGTGGCCGAATGCGTTCTCGTCGAATCCCAGCGTGCGGACGGCCGCGGCGGAGTCGCCACCGCCGACGACCGTGAAGGCCGGGGAGTCGAGGAGGGCCTGGGCGATTGCCTTGGTGCCCTCGGCGTAGTCGGGGTGCTCGAAGACGCCCATCGGGCCGTTCCAGAAGACGGTGCCCGCGTCGGCGAGCTTCGAGGCGTAGAGCTTACGGGTCTCGGGTCCGATGTCGAGACCCTCCTGGTCGGCCGGGATGGCGTCCGCGGCGACCGTGGTGGGGTTGGCCGGGGCCTTGGTCTTCAGGTCCGGGAACTCGGTGGAGACCAGCACGTCGACGGGGAGGACCAGCTCGACGCCACTCTCCTGTGCGCGCTTGATGTACTCCTTGACGGTCGGGACCTGGTCCTCCTGGAGGAGGGAGATGCCGACCTCGTGACCCTGGGCCTTCAGGAAGGTGTAGGCCATGCCGCCGCCGATCAGGAGGCGGTCGGCCTTGCCGAGCAGCTGGTCGATGACGGCCAGCTTGTCGGAGACCTTGGCGCCGCCGAGCGCGACGACGTACGGACGCTTGACGTCCTCGGTCAGCTTCTTCAGGACGCCGACCTCGGTGGCGATGAGGAAGCCCGCGTAGTGCGGCAGGCGCGCGGGGAGGTCGAACACGGAGGCGTGCTTGCGGTGCACCGCACCGAAACCGTCGCCCACGTAGACATCCGCGAGGGCGGCGAGCTTGTCGGCGAACTCGCCGCGCTCGGTGTCGTCCTTGGACGTCTCTCCGGCGTTGAAGCGGAGGTTCTCGATGACGGCGACCTGGCCGGGCTCGAGACCGTCCACCGCGTCGTGCGCGGCGGGGCCGACGGTGTCCTGGGCGAACGCCACGGGCTTGCCGAGGAGTTCACCGAGGCGCTCGGCGGCGGGAAGCAGCGAGAACACCGGGTCCGGGGCGCCCTTGGGGCGGCCGAGGTGCGAGGCGACGATCACCTTGGCGCCGGCTTCGGCGAGCTTGGTGACGGTCGGCAGGACGGCGCGGATGCGGCCGTCGTCGGTGATGGTGCCGTCGGCGAGCGGCACATTGAGGTCGGCGCGGACGAAGACCCGCTTGCCTTCGACCCCTTCGGCGAGAAGTTCGTCGATCGTCTTCATAGCTGGGCTCCAGGACTCCTTTAGAGGGCTGACGTGCAACAAGGCCCGGACCACGCAGTATCGCGCGGTCCGGACCCTGTGCTCACATCGAGGTGCCTGCTCTGGTGATCAGAGCTGACCGCCGACGAAGACCGTGAGGTCGACGAGGCGGTTGGAGTAGCCCCACTCGTTGTCGTACCAGCCGAGGATCTTCACCGTCTTGCCCTCCTGGACCATGGTCAGGGAGGAGTCGAAGGTGCAGGAGGCCGGGTCGCTCACGATGTCGGACGAGACGATCGGGTCCTCGGTGTAGAAGAGGATGCCCTTGAGGTCGCCGTCGTCGGCGGCCTTCTTGAACGCGGCGTTGACCTCGTCCTTGGTGACGTCACGCTGCAGGTCGACGACGAGGTCGGTGGCGGAACCGGTCGGGACCGGGACGCGCATCGCGATGCCGTCGAGCTTGCCCTTGAGCTGCGGAAGGACCAGGGCGGTGGCCTTGGCGGCACCGGTCGTGGTCGGGATGATGTTCTCGGCGGCGGCGCGGGCGCGGCGCAGGTCCGAGTGCGGGAAGTCCAGGATGCGCTGGTCGTTGGTGTACGCGTGCACCGTCGTCATCAGGCCCTTGACGATGCCGAAGTTCTCGTCGAGAACCTTCGCCATCGGCGCCACACAGTTGGTGGTGCAGGACGCGTTCGAGATGACGTGGTGGTTGGCCGCGTCGTACTTGTCCTGGTTGACGCCCATCACGATGGTGATGTCCTCGTCCTTGGCCGGAGCCGAGATGAGGACCTTCTTGGCGCCACCGGCGATGTGCTTCTCGGCGTCGGCCTTCTTGGTGAAGATGCCGGTCGACTCGATCACGATGTCGACGCCCAGCTGACCCCAGGGGATGTCGGCGGGGTTGCGCTCGGACAGCACCTTGATGGTGTGGCCGTCGACCGTGATGGTGTCCTCGGTGTGCGACACCTCGGCCTTGAGGCGGCCCAGGATGGTGTCGTACTTCAGGAGGTGCGCCGTAGTCGCGGTGTCACCCAGGTCGTTGACAGCCACGATCTCGATGTCCGCACCCTGCTCAAGCAGCGCCCGGAAGTAGTTGCGCCCGATGCGGCCGAAGCCGTTGATGCCTACGCGGATCGTCACGAACCGATCTCCTCGTTGGTACGCCGGTTTCAGACGCCGGCGAGTTGTATGGGATGTCCCCGACCGATCCCGACCCTACCTCTCTGCGGGCCTTTGGGTGACATCGACAGGGGTCCCGGACGGCACGGTGGCCCGTACCCCCGAGTAGGGAGCACGAGCCACCGGGACCTTGGTCCTGATTACGCAGCGTCAGCGGCGCAGATGTGCAAGGGATGCGCCCATAAGAGCGGCCCGTTCGGCACTTCCGGGTACATGCTCGAACCCGAAGCCGAGCAGTACGCTGTCACGCGCTGTGACGGCCGCATAGGGCTTGTAGAGCTCCCCCGTACGGGCCCAGTCACCCGTGATGTTGGGGCTGCCGGGGGGCGCCGGAGCGACCGCCCAGGTGCCCAGCGAGGTCTCGAATCCCTCGGTCTGCGTGGCGTTGCCTCCTATCACGATCTGCGCATTGTCGGCAAACAGTCCGCGGCCCCCGCTGGAGGGGTCGGTGATGGAGCTGAGCGACACCTCGATCGTCTTGCCCGCGTAGGCGCTCAGATCGAAGGTGACGGGCTTCCAGCCGCCGGAGGACCCGGTGAAGCTGTTCCAGGTGCCGCTAGTGCCGGACGCCGTGCAGCCGGTCGCGGACTGCGTCAGGTAGTGGCGCAGGAACGGGTGGCCGTTGATGAAGAACCCGGCACCGCACTCGGCGGGCACGGCGCTGGACGAGTTCCCGTTGATGTCGGGGAGCGTGGTCCAGTCGTCGGCGCCCGTGGTGTGCGCCTCCAGGACGCCGTGGTCGTAGCCGGTCTCCAGGTTCCAGTTGAGCGCGAACCGCAGCTCCGGCTTCTGCGCGGCCGTGACCCCGGTCAGGTCGATCGTGCGGGTCAGCCTCTTCCAGTCCTGGTCGGCGTGGGTCGCCGAGGCCATGCCCTGGCCCTCGAAGGGGGCGTAGGGATTGCTGAGCCCGGGGTAGCTGCCTGCCGCCGCGCTCTTGAACTGCGGGAACTTGTCGGCGGGCAGGTTGTCGGACGTGACGGTGTAACGGCCCGCCTTGTCCAGGGGGTTGGCGTCGGCCGCCGCCAGCGGCGTGTTCACGCCGTTGAGCGCGCCGCTGCCGGCGAAGCTGGTGGCACCGGGCGCGGAGAGGCGCTCGTACGCACCGAGGTAGTACTGCGCGAAGTCGTCGGTGAGTGCCTCGCCGAGGTCGACGTTGCCGCCCGTGCGCTCGCCGGACTCGATGAGCTTGCCGCCCTCGTTGAGGTAGGCGCGCACGGCGAGCTGGGTGGCGGCGCCGGGTACCGGGTCACCGGTGTAGTGCACGACCGCGGAGAAGTGCGAGAGGACGCCGAGCGGGTGCGGGGCGCCCTGTTTGGCGACGTCCCAGACCGCGGCCGAACGGCCGTTGGCCTTCAGGGCGTCGACGTACTTCTGGGCCTGTGTCGCGGCGGCTCCCTCTTCGGCCACGACGAGGGTGTTCGCCTTGGGGCGTTCGGCGACGGTGTACGTGAAGTGCTCGCTCTCCGTGCGGCCCTTCTTGCCGCGGCCGGTGAACCACACCTCGACCTTGTCGCCCACGCGCGCGTCCTCGACCTCGGCGCGGTACTGGTCGAAGTGGATGTTGTCCTCACCGCCGTACGTCTCGCCGCCCTTCCAGGCCTTGAGGTCCTCATCGTGCGTACGGCCGCCGTTGATCCGGTAGTTGAGCTCCTTGTCGCGCACCGACTTGCGGGCGGTGACGGCGACTTCCTGGTCGGCCCCGCGTGCGTACGACTCCTTGAAGGCGTCCGGCGTGAAGTCGGGGGCCTCGATGCCGGTGACGGAGACCGGCTGGTCGGGGTGGGTGGCGGTCTCGGCGACGGCGAGCGCGAACGGGACGTTCTTCGCGAACTCCTGCTGGATCAGCTTCTCGTCGTCCGGGAAGGTGAAGACCGACGCGCAGTCCTCGGGCTTCCACGCGTCGTTCGGGTCGATGTTGGAGGCGGTCTGGCAGGTGGACATCTCCGGCGTGAACATCGAGAAGCCGTTGACGTTGCCCGCGTGGCCGTCGGCCTCGCCGTTGGTGGTGTAGAGCTCGGAGGAGACCTGCGGGTGGTAGCCGGGGACGGCGGGCTTCTCCGGGGTGCCGTTCAGCGCCTTGTAGAGGACGTCGTCCGGGGTCGGCGTGGCGACCTGCCAGCCCACTCCGTAGAGGAGCAGTTCGGCCGCGGAGTGGTAGTTGATCCCGTACGTGAAGCCGATGCGCTTCTGGAAGCGGTCGAGCGCCTTGGTCTCCGGCTCGGACATCGGGCCGGTGCCGCGGTAGGTCTCGGACGACTGTTCGGGGGACGAACCCTCGTTGTCGTAGCCCCACTTGTAGGCGAAGTTGCGGTTGAGGTCGACGCCGTCGCCCGCCGCGATCTTGCCGTCGCCGTCGATGTCACGGAGGTTCTTGCGCCACTGGCGGTCGCCGTCGGCGGCGTGTGTGAAGTCGTATCCGTCGGGGTTGGCGGAGAGCACGAACCACAGCTCGGTGGTGTTCACGAGTTTGGTGACGCGCTGATCCTTGCCGTAGTTGTCGAGGTAGTAGTGCATCAGGCGGCGGGTCATCTCGGGGGTGATCCACTCGCGCGCGTGCTGGTTGGACATGTAGAGCGTGGACGGCTTGGAGCCGTCCTTGGACTTCGCCGCGCCCTTGGAGAGCTTCAGGGCGAGGATGTCCTGGCCCTTGAGTGTCTTGCCGATGGAGACGACCTTGGTGAGGCCGGGGTTGGCCTGACCGGTCTTGACGATCTCCTCCTTGAGCCCGCCCGCGCCGCTGTACGGGCGGAACACGCCGTCCCCCGCGGCCTTGAGCTTCTGCTGCGTACTGGCCGGGATCTTCTGCTCGGTGAGCTTCACGCCCTCGTGCTCGACGCCCTTGGCCTGCGCCTCGGTCAGATAGACCTCGACGCGGCCGGTGCCACGCTCGGGGGCCTGCCCGGCGAGCTCACGGGCGTCCTGGCCCGCATCGACGAGGATCGGGATCTGCTTCTTGGTGACCTCGGCCTCGTAGACCTTGACCGCTGCCGGGTCGTCGGTGGCCGGGGCCTTCGCCCCGCTGTCGGCCTGGGCGTGCGGCACTGCGACAAGGCCGCCGACGAGCAGTGCGCCCGCGGCGACGGCGGATCTGAAACCGGCTCTGGATCTCGCTCTTCGTCTCATGAGCCCCCCTTGCGGATGTCCGGCACATTTGTGCGCGAACGCCAGGCTCGTGACACTTCATGATCATGTCAATATGGCGTGAAGGGCAAGGCGGAATGGGCAAGGCGGAATGGGACGGAAAAAGCCGCCGGGGCCTCGGCGGCCCCGGCGGCTTGCGTCACGTACGAGGCGGTCAGACCGCCATGTTGTCGGCGAGCTCCTCGCTCAGGTTGGACTCCGTGCCCGGAATCCCCAGGTCCTGCGCCCGCTTGTCCGCCATGGCGAGCAGCCGGCGGATACGGCCCGCGACCGCGTCCTTGGTCAGCGCCGGCTCGGCGAGCGCGCCCAGCTCCTCCAGGGAGGCCTGCTTGTGCTCCATGCGCAGCCGTCCGGCCGCCGCCAGGTGCTCGGGGACCTCGTCGGCGAGGATCTCCAGGGCGCGCTGCACACGGGCGCCCGCGGCGACCGCCGCGCGGGCCGAGCGGCGCAGGTTGGCGTCGTCGAAGTTGGCGAGGCGGTTGGCGGTGGCGCGCACCTCGCGGCGCATCCGCCGCTCTTCCCAGGCGAGCACCGACTCATGGGCCCCGAGCCGGGTGAGCAGGGCGCCGATCGCGTCACCGTCCCGGACGACCACGCGGTCCACGCCGCGCACCTCACGGGCCTTGGCCGCGATCTGGAGCCTGCGCGCGGCGCCGACCAGGGCGAGCGCGGCCTCCGGACCCGGGCAGGTGACCTCCAGGGAGGAGGAGCGCCCCGGCTCGGTCAGCGAGCCGTGCGCGAGGAAGGCCCCGCGCCACGCGGCCTCGGCGTCACAGGTGGCCCCCGAGACCACCTGTGGCGGCAGTCCTCTGATGGGGCGCCCCCGGCCGTCCACGAGGCCCGTCTGACGGGCCAGCTGATCGCCGCCCGCGACCACCCGTACGACATAGCGGGAGCCGCGTCGCAGCCCGCCGGGGGCCATCACGATCAGCTCCGAGCTGTGCCCGAAAATCTCAAGAATGTCCCGCTTCAGCCGCCGCGCGGCCATCGCCGTGTCCAGCTCCGCCTCGATCACGATGCGGCCACTCACCAGGTGAAGGCCGCCCGCGAACCGCAGGATGGCCGAGACCTCTGCCTTTCTGCAGCAGGTCCGGGTGACGGGAAGCCGGGAGATCTCGTCCTTCACCGCTGCCGTCATCGCCATGGGCCGATCCTTCCATGCATCCGAAAAATACGGTCGTACGCGGTGGCCAGGAGCTCCGGATCGTGCCTCGGAGTGCCATCGTGCCTGGCCACCGGCGCCAGCTCGACCGTGGCGCCGAGCCGTTTGGCGGCATCGGTGAGTGACTCACGGTCGGGCACGGCGGCGTCGTCGGCCAGCACCACGTCCAGGGCGAGTTTAGGGGCGTGTCGGGCCAAAACCTCCAAATGACGCTGCGGAGAGAACCCATCGGTTTCACCGGGTTGTGGCGCGAGGTTGAGCGACAGCACCCTGCGGGCCTTCGTCTCGATGAGCGCGTCGAGCAGTTCGGGGACCAGCAGATGGGGGATCACCGAGGAGAACCAGGAACCGGGGCCGAGCACCACCCAGTCCGCGTCGAGCACGGCGGCGACCGCTTCGGGGACGGCCGGCGGGTCGTGCGGGACCACGTGCACGGACTGCACCTCCCCCGGGGTGAGCGCCACCGTGGCCTGCCCGCGCACCGTGTCCACGTCGTCCGGTCGCTCCGGGTCGTGCCCCTTGACCAGGGCCTGCAGCTCCAGCGGCACCGCCGACATGGGCAGCACGCGGCCGTGTGCGCCCAGCAGCTTGCCCACCAGGTCCAGGGCCTGGACGTGATCGCCCAGCTGCTCCCACAGCGCCACGATCAGCAGATTGCCGACCGCGTGCTCGTGCAGGTCGCCCTTGGACTGGAAGCGGTGCTGGATGACGCGCGCCCAGGTCTGGCCCCAGTCGTCGTCCCCGCACAGGGCCGCGAGCGCCTTGCGCAGGTCACCGGGCGGCAGGACGCCCAGTTCGTCGCGCAGGCGCCCGCTGGAGCCGCCGTCGTCGGCGACGGTGACCACGGCGGTGAGGTCACCCGTGATGCGGCGCAGCCCGGCGAGCGAGGCGGACAGGCCCATCCCGCCGCCGAGCGCCACCACCTTGGGCTGGGTGCCCCGCTTGCGGCCCAGACGGTTCAGCCGCAGGGAGGACTTCACTCTCGCCCCATGTCCCGATGGACGAGGACGGTCTCGACGCCCTCGGAGACGAGGCGCGCTGCGAGCTTCTCCGACATGGCGACGGAGCGGTGCTTGCCGCCCGTGCAGCCGACCGCGATCGTCACGTAACGCTTTCCCTCGCGGCGGTATCCCGCGGCGATGAGCTGGAGGAGCTCGGCGTACCGGTCGAGGAACTCCTTGGCGCCCGGCTGGTTGAAGACGTAGCCGGAGACCTCTTCGTTGAGCCCCGTGAAGGGCCGCAGCTCCGGCACCCAGTGCGGATTGGGCAGGAAGCGGCAGTCCACGACGAGGTCGGCGTCGACCGGCAGGCCGTACTTGTAGCCGAACGACATGACCGTGGCCCGCAGCTCGGGCTCCTCGTCGCCCGCGAACTGGGCGTCCATCTTGGCGCGCAGCTCGTGCACGTTCAGGCTGGAGGTGTCGATCACCAGGTCGGCGTCGCCGCGCAGCTCGCGCAGGAGCTCGCGCTCGGCCGCGATGCCGTCGACGATGCGGCCGTCGCCCTGCAGCGGGTGCGGGCGGCGGACCGACTCGAAGCGGCGCACCAGGGCGTCGTCCGAGGACTCCAGGAAGACGATCCGCCGGGTGACGTGCTTGGCCTCCAGGTCCGCGAGGGACTGGCGCAGGTTGTCGAAGAAGCGGCGGCCTCGCACGTCGACGACGACCGCGATGCGGGCGACGTTCCCCTGCGAGCGGGCGCCGAGCTCCACCATGGTGGGGATCAGCGCGGGCGGCAGGTTGTCGACGACGAACCAGCCGAGGTCCTCGAGACACTTCGCCGCGGTGCTGCGGCCGGCTCCCGACATGCCGGAGATGATCACCAGTTCGGGGATCGCCACCTCGGCGGCCTCACCTGGCGTGATGGTCGTGCCCGTACTCACTTGCTCGCCGCCTTCGTCGTGCTCGGTCATGTCTCCTGCCCCCGTCGTTCCTCTGAGGTGCCCGCGGACACGGGCTCCTCGCCATCGCTCGGGGATCCCGCGTGCGCGGGCTCCTCGTCTTCAATGATCTCTCCGGTCGCCGTGTTCACGGCGGGCGCCGCGGGTGCCGCGGCGGCGAAGGCCACGACGATCGCCTCGGCGGTCTTGCGGCCTATGCCCGGAACCTCGCAGATCTGGTCGATTGTCGCGGATCGCAGCTTCTTCACCGAACCGAAGTGCTTGATCAGCGTCTGCTTGCGCGCGTCGCCCAGTCCGGGCACGGCGTCCAGCGGTCCGGCCCTGAACCGCTTGGCGCGCTTGGCCCGCTGGTAGGTGATCGCGAAGCGGTGCGCCTCGTCGCGTACCCGCTGGAGAAGGTACAGGCCTTCGCTGGTGCGGGGCAGGATCACCGGGTCGTCGTCGCCCGGCACCCAGACCTCTTCGAGGCGCTTGGCCAGGCCGCACACCGCGATGTCGTCGATGCCGAGCTCGTCAAGGGCCCGCTGGGCGGCCGCGACCTGCGGCTGGCCGCCGTCCACGACGACGAGCTGGGGCGGATAGGCGAAGCGCTTGGGACGCCCGTCCTCCTCGGTCAGGCCCTCCTGCTCGCCGTCGGGGTCCCACTCCCCCGTCTTCTCCTTGTCGGAGAGGTAGCGCTTGAAGCGGCGCGTGAGCACCTCGTGCATGGAGCGGACGTCGTCCTGGCCCTCGAAGCCCTTGATCTGAAAGCGCCTGTACTCGCTCTTGCGGGCGAGGCCGTCCTCGAAGACGACCATCGAGGCCACGACGTCGTCACCCTGGAGATGCGAGATGTCGTAACACTCGATGCGCAGCGGGGCGCTGTCCAGTTCGAGCGCCTCGGCGATCTCCTCCAGGGCGCGGGAGCGGGTGGTCAGGTCGGAGGCGCGCTTGGTCTTGTGCAGCACGAGCGACTGCTGCGCGTTGCGCGCCACGGTCTCCATGAGCGCCTTCTTGTCGCCGCGCTGCGGGATGCGCAGGGAGACGTTCGAACCGCGGCGCTCGGTGAGCCACTCCTGGACGGGCTCTATGGGGTCGGGCAGCGCGGGAACGAGGACTTCCTTCGGTACGGAGTCCCCGCTCTCCTCTCCGTAGAGCTGCTGGAGCGCGTGTTCGACGAGGTCGCCGCTGGAGACCGCCTCGACCTTGTCGGTGACCCAGCCGCGCTGACCGCGCACCCGGCCGCCGCGGACGTGGAAGATCTGGACCGCCGCCTCCAGCTCGTCCTCGGCGAGGGCGATGAGGTCGGCGTCCGTGGCGTCGGCGAGGACGACGGCGCTCTTCTCCATGGCCTTCTTGAGGGCCCCGATGTCGTCGCGGAGACGGGCCGCCTTCTCGTACTCCATGTCCTCGGCGGCGTCCGCCATCTGCCGCTCGATGCGGCGGATGTACGTCCCCGTGCGGCCCGTCATGAACTCGCAGAAGTCCTCGGCGAGTTCACGGTGCTCCTCCGGCGAGACACGCTCCACGCAGGGCGCCGCGCACTTGCCGATGTAGCCGAGGAGGCAGGGGCGGCCGGTGCGCTCGGCGTTCTTGAAGACGCCCGCCGAGCAGGTGCGGACGGGGAAGACGCGCAGGAGGAGGTCGACGGTGTCGCGGATCGCCCACGCGTGGCCGTAGGGCCCGAAGTAGCGGACGCCCTTCTTCTTGTGGCCGCGCATCACCTGGACGCGCGGGAACTCCTCGTTCATCGTCACCGCGAGGTACGGATAGCTCTTGTCGTCGCGGTACTTGACGTTGAACCGGGGGTCGAACTCCTTGATCCAGGAGTATTCGAGCTGCAGCGCCTCGACCTCGGTGGAGACCACGGTCCACTCGACGGAGGCGGCCGTGGTCACCATCGTGGCGGTGCGCGGGTGCAGGTTCGACAGGTCCTGGAAGTAACTGGCCAGGCGCTGGCGCAGGCTTTTCGCCTTGCCCACGTAGATCACCCGGCGGTGTTCGTCGCGGAACCGATAGACCCCCGGCGAGTCGGGGATCTGTCCCGGCTTGGGGCGGTAGCTGGAGGGGTCTGCCATGCTCCACACCCTACTGGCGGGGGCTGACAGTCAGGGGGCCAGCCACCACCTCCGGCCGGGGCCCGCCCGCCCGGGAGGGCAGGCGGGTGGGGCACCCCCGCCGGAGGAGCCTCGGAGTCAGCCGCGCTGCCGGGCGCGACGTCGCAGGACGGCAGCCCCGGAGAGACCGAGGGCGGCCAGGGCCCCGGCTCCGGCCACGGAGGAGGCCACCGTGACAGGGCCGTCAGACGAAGCCCCAGGCGAAGCCGAAGCCCCAGCAGCCCGCTCCTTCGGGCCGAAGCCCCCCGCCTTGCCCGACTTCGCGTACGCGGATCCCGGCAGCTTGTCGCCGTACGCCTTGTGGACGCGCTTCTGGTAGGCGGCGACCGAGACCCCGCCCGAGCCCACGGCACGCCTAGCGTCCGCGTCCAGCGGAAGCACCCGCCCGCCGCCCTGGACGTACCAGGCGTTGATCTGCGGCTCGTGGAAAACGGTGCCCCCGGGGAGCTTGTCGGCGCCCACGCGCGCGTAGCGCGTCTCGTCGTCCCCGGTAGCGATGTTCACGACCTGCCAGGAGCCGCCCTGCCGCACGGTCCACAGGGAGGCCTCCTGCCCGTCGGAGGAGACCGCCTTGCTGGCGAGGAACTCCACACGGGCGACCGGAGCACCCTTCTCACCGGCGACGAACTCCGGGGAGAGGTAGCGCACGGGCACGGCCTCGCCCCGTACGCGCGGGTCCGCGGCGGCCTTGCTGACGGCCCCCTCCCGCGCGAAGAACCGGGAGAGCGTGTCGAGGGTCTCGGGAGCGCTCGCGGCATCGTGGGCAGCCGCACGGGAGGCGGCCGACGGTCCGGAGTCGGCGGTGGCGTACGGCGCCGCGAGGCCAAGGAGCAGGGTGGCCGCCGAACCGGCGAGCGCCGCCCGCACCAGGTGGCGGGGAAGGTGACGGGTCATCGCGCTCACGCCCCGATCCGGTACAGCGAGTGGGTCCAGGAGAAGGTGTTGTTGTTGACGTACCAGCTGTGCGAGGCCCAGTTGTAGCGGTCGTTAGAGGGCCAGGGGTCGCCCCAGTAGACCCAGCTGCTCGCGTCGTCGTACCCGTAGAGGACGTGCATGTGGCCGCCGCCGTTCGACCACTGGATGCGGGTCTCGACCGGGCGGCCGGCGTTGATCTCGGCCTGCACGGTCGGGTAGCGCAGCCAGCCGCTGACGTACGAACCGGCGTTGATGCCCGCCCAGTCCAGGCCGTTCTGCACGTCGCCGAGCGTGGCCTGCGAGTTGGGGCACTCGGTGTTCTGGCTGCGCCCGAAGGCGGCGTTGCAGAACTGGTTCTGGCTGTACTTCCTGCCGTAGAAGGTGGCGATCGTGTTCCCGGCCGCGGCCCAGCACCAGTTGGTCTTCTGCTGGGCCTGCATCGTGATGTTCAGACGCTTGGCGGCGAGGAGGGAAGGGGCGTCCGTGCCGGGTACGGCGGCGGACGCGGACACGGACGGGGGGCTGTCGGGGGCGGCCGTGGCCGTGGCCGCCGGTGCGGCGACCAGGGCAGCCGCCACCACGGCAAGCGCGGACAAGCGTCTGCGTCCGCTGTATCTGCTGATTCGATGGCGCATCGCGATCCTCCCAAGCGGGGGGTGAGGGGGTGGAGGAGCGCGTCCGGACGCTGCGATTGAGCATCGAGTGTTGTCGGGTGCAGGTCAACAAGGTTCAATGCGGGATTAACTTGGGCCGTGAACGTCGGCGTACGTATGTGAACACCCCTCGTACGCCCACCTGGTGGCCCGCTCCGACCGGCGCGTACGCCCGGACGGCCGGTGTGAATGTTCACAGAAGGGCCTTGTGATGCGGCAGCACGGCACGCAGCTCGCGGACGGCACGCCTGCGGACCTGGAGGCCGCCCTGCGCACCGGCCCCTTCCACGTGGCACTGCGGGCCGCGATCGCCGCACGGCGCCTTCCCCTGCAACGCGTACGGCATCATCTGGCGCGCCAGGGCGTCAACGTCGGGGTGACGAGCCTGAGTTACTGGCAGCAGGGCGCCCGGCGCCCCCAGCGCACCGAGTCGCTCCGGGCCGTGCGCGCCCTGGAGGAGATCCTCGATCTCCCCGAGGAGTCACTGATCCGGCTGCTCGCCAAGCCCTCCGAGCACCCCGACTGCGAACGCCCCGCCGCCCGCTCCTACCGCTCCCTCCTCGACGCCTCCGACGTCGTCCAGGAGCTGATCGCCGAGCTCGGGTCGCCGCTCGACGGCGGCCTGCACACCATCGGCCACCACGAGCGGGTGCGGATCGGCGAGCGCCGTGAGCTGCTCGGCCGCGACTCGCAGCACGTCGTGCGCGCCCATCGGGACGCCGTGGACCGCTACCTCGCGATCTACCACGGCGACCCCGGCTGCGCACCCGAGCGTGTCGGCGTCCGCGCCCTGGAGAACTGCCGCACGGGACGTGTGCGGTGGCATCACGAGACGGGGGTGCTCGTCGCCGAGCTGCTCTTCGACGCGCGCCTGCGCGCGGGCGACACCCACCTGTTCCGCTACGGCTTCGAGGACGGCACCGCCGGGGCGGCCACCGAGTACTTCCGGGGCTTCACGTTCGCGGGCGGGCAGTACGCGCTCCAGGTGCGCTTCGACGAGGGCGCCCTGCCCGTACGCTGCCACCGCTTCACGCAGCATTCGGCCGCCGCGCCGCGCGGCGGGCGCCAGGAGCTGACGCTGAGCGGCAGCCACCGGTCGGTGCACCTCGTGGAGCCGCAGGTGCGGGCGGGGATCCTGGGGATCGCGTGGGACTGGGAGTGAGCCGCCCGCCGATCCCGGGCTAGGCCCCGGGGCCCGCGACGATCTTGCCGTCCTCGACCTTGACCGGCAGCTCCGCGAGCGGATTGACGGCCGGGTCGTGCAGCACCTTGCCGTTCGTGGCGTCGAACTGGCTTCCGTGGCAGGGGCAGATGAGCTTGTGCCCCTCGAGCTTGTTGATGCGGCACTTGGCGTGCGTGCAGATCGTGCTGAACGCCTTGTACTCGTCGTCCGAGATGCGGCTCACGACCACGTTCTCGTCGGCGTAGAGCTTCGAGGCGCCCACCTTCACCTCGTCGGACCCACCGAGGTCCACCGGGGCGGTCGGCGCCGAACGGTTGGAGCCGCCGTCGCCACCGCCGGACGAGCAGGCTGTGATCCCCAGCCCTGCGGCCGGGACAATGGCGGCGGCGCGCAGCACCGTGCGGCGAGCGGGGGGCGGCGTACCGGGCATGGAATCTCCACAGGTCAGGCGCTTCGGTGACGGATCAGACCATACCGGTGGGGTGCCGCCTGCCCGCGTTGGGCGCGGCCGTGCCCGAGTGCCGCCCGTGTCGGGCCGGGCGCGCCGGGAAGCTCTAGCCTGTGGCGGAAGCCGGGGAGCACGACCGCTGAGCCAGGCCCCGCAGAGCCACGACCGCTGAGCCACGACCTCAGAGCCGAGAGGAACCACCCGTGATCGTCGTCGCCGGAGAGGCCCTGATCGACCTCGTCCCGCAGGAGCCCGCCGGTGCCCCGGGCAGTGGTGATGCCGGGCTGCCCGCGCTCGCTCCGCGGCTCGGCGGCGGTCCGTACAACACCGCGGTGGCCCTCGGCCGGCTCGGCTCCCCCGTCGCCTTCTGCTCGCGGATCTCGGCGGACGCGTTCGGCGACGCGCTGCTCGCCGGGCTGCGGGCCGCGGGTGTCGACGTGTCGTACGTCCAGCGGGGCGCCGAGCCGACGACGCTCGCGGTCGCCTCGATCGGAGCAGACGGCTCCGCCGGTTACTCCTTCTACGTGGAGGGCACGGCGGACCGGCTCTTCGCGGCCCCGGAGCGACTGCCCGACGACGTACGCGCGGTGTCGTTCGGCACCTGCTCGCTCGTCCTCGAACCGGGCGCGAGCGCATACGAACAGCTGATGCGCCGGGAGGCGGCGCGGGGCGTCTTCACGGCGCTCGACCCCAACATCCGGGCGGGTCTGATCCCGGACGCGAACGCCTACCGGGCCCGGTTCAAGAGCTGGCTGCCGTCGGTCGCCCTGCTCAAACTGTCGGAGGAGGACGCGAGTTGGATCGGCGGAACGCCGCGCGAGTGGCTCGCGTCCGGCCCGGGCGCCGTGGTGATCACCCGGGGCGGCAAGGGGCTCACCGTCTTCACGCGGGACGGCGGTGAGTGGTCGGTGCCGGGCGAGCCGGTCGACGTGGTGGACACCATCGGCGCGGGCGACACGGTCAACGCGGCCCTGCTGCACGGGCTTTCCGCCCGGGACGCGCTGTCCGTGGAGTCACTGTCCGGCCTCGGCGCGGACAGCTGGGGCGAGGTCCTGCGCTTCGCGGCACGCGCGGCGGCCGTCACCGTGTCGCGCGCGGGCGCCGAGCCGCCGTACGCGAAGGAGCTGGGGTAGGGCTCAAGGCCCACCCGAGGGCAGCGACGCGGGCCCGTCAGCCCGTCACCGCGCGGAGGCCGCCCGGCTTGCGGCCGTTGAGGCGGTCGAGCGCGGCCGACGAGGCTTCGTCGGCCGGCAGGTGGACGACCAGGCGCTGGCCGTCGGCGTCGGGCAGGGCCAGCGTCTCGTACGAGAGGCGCAGCGCGCCGGCCTCCGGGTGCGTCAGGGATTCGACGCCGCTGTGCCGGGGCAGCCGCGGCACGGCCGTCATCCGGTCGGCGAACGGCGCACCGGCTATGACGGTCAGCTCGTCGGCGAATCCCTCGGCGTGGGGGTCGGTGAGCATGGATCCGGCCCGCAGCGAGGCGACCTGCTCGTCGGCGATCCGCTCCCACTCGGGGTAGGCGGCGCGGGCCCGCTCGTCGGTGAACAGGTACCGGATGAGATTGGGCCGCTCTCCGTCGAGGAGCCCGATGGGCCCCACGATCCGCTCGTAGCCCGAGGTGTACGCGAGGACGTCGCCGAGCCGGTTGAACAGGACGGCGGGGGTGGGCTCCATGCGGTCGATGAGCGCCCGCACGGTGGGGCGCACCGTCCGGGAGGGCTCGCTCGCCGTCGGGCAGCAGGGGTCGCCGCTCGTCTCCTTCTCCAGCCGGCGCAGGTGGAAGCGTTCCGCCACGGACAGCCGCAGGGCGTCCGCGAGCGCGCCCATCACCTGCGGGGAGGGGTGGCGGTCCCGGCCCTGTTCGAGGCGGGCGAGGTACTCGACGCTGACGCCGGCGAGCGTGGCGACCTCGGACCGGCGCAGGCCCGGCGTGCGGCGCCGGGGGCCGGTGGGGAGCCCGACTTCGGCGGGCGTGACCGCTTCACGGCAGGTGCGCAGGAAGGTGCCCAGCTCATTCTCGCTCACCGGCCGAACGTACCAGCGGTCCCGGGGCCGGATCGTGGCCCTGTCACTACCAGTCTCGGCCCGGCCTTCCTCGGCCGGGGGCGGCCTCGCATGGTGGAGGGCATGACTTCTGACACGAGCACCGCAGCGACGACCGCGCTCCCCCTCCCCGCCGGAAGCTGGGAAATGGACCCGTTCCACTCCGCCGTCAACTTCACCATCCGCCACCTGGGGATCTCGAAGGTGCGGGGACGGTTCACGGAGGTGAGTGCCGGACTGGTCGTGGGCGAGAGCGCCGAGACCTCGTCGGTGACGGCGACCGTCGCACTGGCGTCCGTCGACACCGGCAACAAGGACCGCGACGCCCATGTCCGCGCGCCGGACCTCCTGGACGTGGAGCGCCGCCCCACCATGACGTTCCGGTCGACGCGGGTCCTCGGCAAGGAGGACGAGTGGACCCTGGAGGGCGAACTGACCATCGGTGACGTGACGAAACCCCTCACCCTCGCCGTGGAGTTCGGCGGACTGCAGGCTTTCCCCGGCGACGCCCGGCGCCGTGCGGGGTTCGAGGCGACCGGGGAGATCAGCCGCGGTGACTACGGGCTCGACTTCGGTGCCGGGCTGCTCGGTGACGTGGTGAAGATCCAGCTGGACATGCAGTTCCTGGAGCCGGAGGCCGCGCCCGCCGCGGGCTAGCCGACGGCCGGCCCCGCGTCTCCCCCGCCACCGCCCTCACCCGCGCCCGCGCCCTCGCCCGCGCCCTCGCCCGCGCCCGCGCCCTCGGCGAAGGCCCCGTGCCGCCCCGCCCCCGCGGTGAATCTGGCCGCGCCGTCCGCCGCCTCGGTCAGGGACCGCAGGCCGTGGCGGAGTTCGCCCGCCATCGCCTCCTCCTCGGTCAGGCCGCCCTGCTCCTGGACGGAAAGGCGGTCGTTGCGGAGGCAGGTCTGCGGGAACGCGGCGATCTCCGCGGCCAGACGCTCGGCCGCGGGCCGGGAGGTGCCCGACGGTACGGTCCGGTTGACCAGGCCCATCGCGAGCGCCTCCGCCGCGGGGACGGGGCGGCCGGTGAGCACCAGGTCCATGGCCCGGCTCTCACCGATGAGCCGGGGCAGCCGTACGGTCCCGCCGTCGATGAGCGGGACGCCCCAGCGGCGGCAGAACACTCCGAGTACGGCGTCTTCCTCGGCGACCCGCAGATCGCACCAGAGCGCGAGCTCCAGGCCTCCGGCGACCGCGTGTCCGGAGATCGCCGCGATGACGGGCTTGGAGAGCCGCATGCGCGTCGGGCCCATGGGCCCGTCGCCCTTCTCGGTCGCCTCGTTCCCGGTGGGCGTCCCGATGGACTTGAGATCAGCTCCGGCACAGAACGTGCCGCCCTCGCCCCACAGCACGGCGACGTACGCGTCGGGGTCCGCGTCGAAGGCGCGGAACGCGTCGGCGAGGGCACGGGCCGTGGGCCCGTTGACGGCGTTGCGCACGTCGGGGCGGGACAACACGATCGTGGTGACGGGACCTTCACGTTCACTGCGTACGGCCATATGGCCAAGGCGAACACAGGAACGGGCCGCCGGACAAGGGAACTTGTCCGGCGGCCCGTTCACGGCGGACCCGCAGGTCCGTACCGCCAGATCCGTACGGCCAGGTCAGGCCTTACGAGCCTTGACGGCCTTCTTCGGAGCGGCCTTCGTGGCGGTGGCCTTCTTCGCGGTGGCCTTCTTGGCGGCCGTGGACTTCGCGGCCCCCGTCTTGACGGTCGCCGTCTTCTTCGCCGTCCCGGTGCCGGCGCTCGCCGCCACCGCCTTCTTCGCGGCGGTCTTCTTCACCGCGGCCTTCTTCGCGGGCCTGCGCCCCTGCGAAGGAACCGCGTCGCTGATCCGGTCCGCGGCGAGGATGTCCCGCAGGAACTTGCCCGTGTGGCTCGTCGTGACTCCGGCGACCTCCTCGGGCGTGCCCTCGGCGACGACCAGACCGCCGCCGTTGCCACCCTCGGGGCCCATGTCGACGACCCAGTCCGCGGTCTTGATGACATCGAGGTTGTGCTCGATGACGATGACCGTGTTGCCCTTGTCGACAAGGCCGGACAGGACCGTGATCAGCTTGCTGATGTCCTCGAAGTGCAGACCGGTGGTCGGCTCGTCGAGTACGTACACGGTGCGGCCCGTCGAGCGCTTCTGGAGCTCGGAGGCCAGCTTCACGCGCTGGGCCTCACCACCGGAGAGCGTCGGCGCGGACTGGCCGAGCCGGACGTACCCGAGGCCCACGTCGTTGAGCGTGCGCAGGTGACGGGAGATGGCCGGCACCGCCTCGAAGAAGTCGAGCGCTTCCTCGATCGGCATGTCCAGGACCTCGGCGATGGACTTGCCCTTGTAGTGGACGTCCAGCGTCTCGCGGTTGTAGCGCGCCCCGTGGCAGACCTCGCAGGGGACGTACACATCCGGCAGGAAGTTCATCTCGATCTTGATCGTGCCGTCACCGGAGCAGTTCTCGCAGCGACCGCCCTTGACGTTGAAGGAGAAGCGGCCGGGGAGATAACCCCGCACCTTCGCCTCCATCGTCTCCGCGAACAGCCTGCGGACGTGGTCGAAGACTCCGGTGTACGTCGCCGGGTTCGACCGCGGGGTGCGGCCGATGGGCGACTGGTCGACGTGCACGACCTTGTCGACGAGGTCGTCGCCGTCCACGCGCGTGTGCCGTCCGGGGACGGACCGGGCGCCGTTCAGCTCGCGCGCCAGGTGCGTGTAGAGGATGTCGTTGACGAGCGTCGACTTGCCGGAGCCCGAGACACCCGTGACCGCGGTGAGGACGCCGAGCGGGAAGGAGACGTCGATGTCCTGGAGGTTGTTCTCCCGGGCACCGTGCACCGTCAGCTGACGGGAGGGGTCCGCGGGGCGGCGCAGGTCCGGCACCGGAATGGACTTCTTGCCCGACAGATACTGCCCCGTCACCGACTCGGCGTTGGTCAGCAGCTCCTTCATGGAGCCGCTGTGCACGACCTTGCCGCCGTGCTCGCCCGCGCCGGGGCCGATGTCGACGACCCAGTCGGCGACCTTGATGGTGTCCTCGTCGTGCTCGACGACGATGAGTGTGTTGCCCATGTCGCGCAGGCGCACGAGGGTCTCGATCAGGCGGTGGTTGTCGCGCTGGTGCAGGCCGATGGACGGCTCGTCCAGTACGTACAGGACGCCGACGAGGCCGGAGCCGATCTGCGTGGCCAGACGGATGCGCTGGGCCTCACCGCCGGAGAGGGTGCCCGCCGCGCGGTTCAGGGAGAGGTAGTCCAGGCCCACGTCGACCAGGAAGCGCAGCCGTTCGTTGACCTCCTTGAGGACGCGCTCGGCGATCTTCTTGTCGCGGGCGCCCAGCTTCAGCTCGGCGAGGAAGTCCGCGCAGTCGCTGATGGACATCGCGGAGACCTCGGCGATGGACTTCCCCATGACCGAGACGGCCAGGACGATCGGCTTGAGACGCGTGCCCTCACAGGTGGGGCAGGGCACCTCGCGCATGTAGCCCTCGAAGCGCTCGCGGCTCGCGTCGCTCTCGGCCTCGCTGTGGCGGCGCTTGACGAAGGGGACGGCGCCTTCGAAGGCGGTGGTGTAGACCCGCTCACGGCCGTACCGGTTTCGGTAGCGCACCTCGATCTGCGTCTTGTGGCCGTACAGGAGGGCCTTCTTGGCGCGCTGCGGGAGCCCCGCCCAGGGCATGTCGGTGGAGAAGCCGAGGGCGTCGGCGAGCGCTCCGACGAGGCGCCCGAAGTAGTCCTTGGTGTGGCCGTGCGACCAGGGGTGGATGGCGCCCTCGTCGAGCGACTTGTCCTCGTCCGGGATGATCAGCTCGGGGTCGACCTCCATGCGCGTGCCGATGCCCGTGCAGTCCGGGCAGGCGCCGAAGGGCGAGTTGAAGGAGAAGGAGCGGGGCTCGAGCTCCTCGAAGGACAGGTCGTCGTACGGGCAGTAGAGGTGCTCCGAGTACATGCGCTCGCGCTCGGGGTCGTCCTCGGGGAGGTCGACGAAGTCGAGCACGACCATGCCGCCGGCGAGGCCGAGCGCGGTCTCCACGGAGTCGGTCAGGCGGCGCTTGGCGGAGTCCTTCACCGTGAGGCGGTCGATGACCACCTCGATGGTGTGCTTCTCCTGCTTCTTCAGCGTGGGCGGCTCGGAGAGCTGGATCGTCTCGCCGTCGACCCGCGCACGGCTGTAGCCCTTGGTCTGGAGGTCGGCGAAGAGGTCGACGAACTCGCCCTTGCGCTCGCGCACCAGCGGCGAGAGGACCTGGAAGCGGCTGCCTTCCGGCAGCTCCAGGACCTTGTCGACGATGGCCTGCGGCGACTGGCGGGAGATGGGACGGCCGCACTCGGGGCAGTGCGGCTTGCCGATGCGCGCGAAGAGCAGGCGGAGGTAGTCGTACACCTCGGTGATGGTGCCGACCGTGGAGCGCGGGTTGCGCGAGGTCGACTTCTGGTCGATGGAGACCGCGGGCGAGAGGCCCTCGATGAAGTCGACGTCCGGCTTGTCCATCTGGCCGAGGAACTGCCGGGCGTACGAGGACAGCGATTCCACGTACCGCCGCTGGCCCTCGGCGAAGATCGTGTCGAACGCGAGCGAGGACTTGCCCGACCCGGAGAGCCCGGTGAAGACGATGAGGGAGTCACGCGGGAGGTCGAGCGAGACGTTCTTGAGATTGTGCTCGCGCGCGCCACGGACGATGAGACGGTCGGCCACGCCGGTCCGCACCTTTCTTGAGAGAAGTGACAGGGGCGGGACCCCCGTCATTCACAGACTAGGGCGAGCCACTGACAACGCCGGGGCGGATGCCCTGGTTGATAACAAACCCGGACCATCAAGAATGCCCGATGCCGCACCCGACCATATAGCACGTGCATTCGATTTGCGGTGCCGCTCCCACACCTTCACCCGAACGTGTGGCGCGACTATCGTCGGGCGCATGATTGATCATGTGCGCGACCTGGCGTCTGTACGTGACGCGACCGACCGGCTGCTCACCGCAGCCGCGAAACTGAACAACGATTCGACCGCCGAGCCGTCACGGCTGCCGGGCTGGACCCGTGGCCACGTCCTCGCCCACCTCGCCCGTAACGCGGACGCGCTCGTGAATGTCCTCGCCGGGCGGCCCATGTACATCAGCGGTGACGCGCGGGACGCGGACATCGAGCGGGACGCGCCCCGGCCCCTGGCCGAGCAGCTCACCGACGTACGCGAGGCCGCGGAGCGCTTCCAGGAGCAGGCCGCGATCCCGGCCGACTGGTCCCGCACCATCACGATGCGCAACGGAGTGACCGACTCCGCGTCCCGTGTGCCGTTCCGGCGGTGGGTCGAGGTCGACCTGCACCACGTCGACCTCGGCATCGGGTACGAGCTCGAAGACCTGCCCGAGGAATTCGTGCAGCGGGAGATCGCTTTCCTGGCGGCTCGCTTCTCCGGGAACGCCGATGTGCCACCGACGCGGCTGACGGACGGCACGCACGCGTGGACCACCGGCCGGGACAGTGCGCCCGAGGTCACTGTTTCCGGCCCCGCGTCCGACGTGGTCGGCTGGCTCTCGGGCCGTCGTGACGGCTCCGCGCTGACGGCTGAAGGCGGCCTCCTGCCCTCCCTGCCGCCGCTATAGGCTGAGACGCATGACGTACAGCGGAGCAGTGAAGGTCGGCGGCGGTGCGGACGTGCACGAGCTGCAGGACCTGATGATCTCGAAGGTCGCGGTCGGCCCGATGGACAACAACGCGTACCTGCTGCGCTGCCGAGCCACGGACGAGCAGCTTCTGATCGACGCGGCGAACGACGCCGAGACGCTGCTCACGCTGATCGGTGACGACGGCATCGCGTCCGTCGTCACCACGCATCAGCACGGCGACCACTGGCAGGCCCTCGCCGCGGTCGTCGAGGCCACCGGCGCCCGGACCTACGCGGGCCGCGAGGACGCCGTGGGCATCCCGGTGCCCACGGACGTCCCGCTCGTGGACGGCGACACCGTGCGGGTCGGCCACGTCTCGCTCACCGCGCGTCACCTGGTGGGCCACACACCGGGCTCGATCGCCCTCGTGTACGACGACCCGCACGGCCACCCGCACGTCTTCACCGGCGACTGCCTCTTCCCGGGCGGCATCGGCAACACGCACCAGGACCCGCAGGCCTTCGCGAGCCTGCTGAACGACGTCGAGACGAAGATCTTCGGCACGCTCCCCGACGAGACCTGGGTCTACCCCGGCCACGGGAACGACACGACACTGGGCACCGAGCGCCCGCACGTCGCGGAGTGGCGCAAGCGGGGCTGGTGAGCCGACGGAGCCGCGGGCGCGGCCGGCAGGTCAGGCCGCGCCGACCAGCGCCGCCACCCGCTCCACCGCGAACGCGTACCCCTGGACACCGCACCCCGCGATGACGCCGTCGGCGCGCTGGGAGACGTACGAGTGGTGCCGGAACGCCTCACGCTGATGGATGTTGGAGATGTGGACCTCCACCACCGGCAAGCCGTCACAGGTGTTGAGCGCGTCCAGGATCGCGACCGACGTGTGTGAGTAGGCCGCCGGGTTGATGACGATGCCCGCGTGGTGCTCGCGCGCCTCGTGGATCCAGTCCACCAGCTGCCCCTCGTGGTTGCTCTGCCGCAGGTCCACGGTGCCGCCATGCGCCGCTGCCGCCTTGGCGCACAGCGTCTCGACGTCGGCAAGGGTGTCGGAGCCGTAGATCTCGGGCTGGCGCTGACCGAGCAGGTTCAGATTGGGGCCGTTCAAGATCATGATCGGGGCGTTGGCAAGAGTGCGCGTCATGCCGTCAGCGTACTGAGCAACGACTCCGCACCTCCGCACGCCCCCGTAACCGGCCGTCACAGCGGGTAGTTGACGCGGCATGCGCAAGAGCCACTCCCCCGCCGAGCCTCCTTCCCTGCCGCGGCTCGCGGCCGCCTCACTCGCCGGGACCGCCATCGAGTTCTACGACTTCTTCCTCTACGGGACGGCCGCGGCCCTGGTGCTCGGCCCGCTCTTCTTCCCGACCTTCTCGCCGCTGGCGGGAACTCTCGCCGCCTTCGCGACCTTCGGAGTGGGCTTCGTGGCGCGGCCCCTCGGGTCCGTCCTCTTCGGGCACATCGGCGACCGGCGCGGGCGGCGGCCCGTCCTCATCGGTTCGCTGCTCCTGACCGGCCTCGCGACCGTCGCCGTCGGCTGTGTGCCCACGTACGACTCGATCGGTACCGCCGCTCCGGTGCTGCTCCTGGTGCTGCGGTTCCTGCAGGGGCTCGGGCTCGGCGGGGAGTGGGGCGGGGCCGTGCTGCTGACCGCCGAGCACGCGCCGACCGAGCGGCGCGGGCTGTGGTCGAGCTTTCCGCAGATGGGGCCCTCGCTGGGGTTTCTCCTTGCCAACGGGATCATGCTGGTGCTCTCGGTGACGCTCACCGACGCGCAGTTCGCCTCCTGGGGCTGGCGCGTGCCGTTCTGGGCCGCGGGTGTGCTCGCGGCGGCCGGGCTCGCGCTGCGTGCGTCCCTCGCGGAGAGCCCGAGCTTCCTGGAACTGCGGGAGCACGCGCGCGTGCCGCTCGCCGAAGTGGTGCGCGAGCACTGGCGGCTCGTGCTGCTCACGGCGGGCGCGCTCGCCGTCGGGTACGCCGTGTTCTACGCCGTGACGACGTGGTCCCTGGCCTACGGGGTGGAGCGGCTCGGCGTGAGCCGCACGGTCATGCTCGCCTGCATCATGGCGGCGGTCGTGGTGAAGGGCGCGCTGACGCCCGTGGTCGCGATGCTCGGTGACCGGTACGGGCGGCGGCCCCTCTGTCTGCTGGGGTGTGCGCTCTGCGCGCTCTGGATGTTCCCGATGATCGCGCTGCTCGCGACCGGCGAGCCGCTGCTGATGTTCCTCGGCTTCCTGGTGGCGATGCTGGCGTTCATCACGATGTTCGCCGTGATCGCCGCGTATCTGCCCGAGCTGTACGAGCCGCGGGTGCGCTGCACGGGCGCCGCGGTGGGCTACAACCTGGGCGGGGTGCTCGGGGGCGCGCTCACTCCGATCGTGGCGACGGCGGCGGCGCGCGGCGAGGGCACGCCGTGGGGCGTCGCGGCCTATCTGACGGCCGTGGCCCTGCTGAGCCTGGGCTGCTTCGCCCTGCTGCCCGAGACGCGCCCCGTCGCGGAACCCGCCCCGGTCACGGCGTGACCGCGAGCTCCAGGTAGGCCGCGAACAGCACCAGGTGGACGCCGCCCTGCAGCAGCGTGGCGCGTCCCGGCACGACCGTGAGCGTGCCGACGATCACGGTGAGGGCGAGCAGCACCATGTGGGTCGGGCCCAGTCCGAGCACGAGTGGTCCGGAGAGCCAGACGGAGGCGACCGCGACGGCCGGGATGGTCAGGCCGATGCTGGCCATCGCGGACCCCAGGGCGAGGTTGAGGCTGGTCTGCACCCGGTCGCGGCGAGTGGCGCGGACGGCGGCGATGGTCTCCGGGAGCAGCACGAGCAGCGCGATGATCACGCCGACCACGGAGTGCGGCATGCCGGCGCTCTCCACGCCGGACTCGATGGTCGGCGAGACCCCCTTGGCGAGGCCGACCACGCCGATCAGGGCGAGGGCGAGCAGGCCCAGGCTGATCTGGGCGCTGCGGGTGGAGGGGCCCGCGGCGTCCTCGGAGTCGATCACCTCGCCCTTACGGGTGATCGGCAGGAAGTACTCGCGGTGGCGCACGGTCTGCGTGGCCACGAACAGGCCGTACAGGACGAGCGAGGCGAGGGCGGCGAACGTGAGCTGCGCCGTGGAGAACTCCGGGCCCTGCTTGCTCGTGGTGAAGGTCGGCAGGACCAGGCTGAGGGTGGCGAGCGTGGCGACGGTCGCGAGGGCGGCGCCGGTGCCCTCGGACTGGAAGATGGCGACGCGGTGGCGGAGTGCGCCCACCAGCAGACACAGGCCGATGATGCCGTTGCAGGTGATCATCACGGCGGCGAACACGGTGTCGCGGGCCAGCGTCGCGCTCTTGTCGCCGCCGTCGGCCATCAGGGTGACGATCAGCGCGACCTCGATGATCGTCACGGCGACGGCGAGGACGAGGGAGCCGAAGGGTTCGCCGACGCGGTGCGCGATCACCTCCGCGTGGTGCACGGCGGCGAGCACGGCCCCGGCGAGCACGAGCGTCACCACGGCCACGACCACGCCCGGCAGATCGCGTCCCCAGGTGAGGGCGAGCAGGACGACGGCGAGGACCGGCACGACCGCGGTCCACTGGGTGGCGAGTGCCCGGAGCCGAGTGATCATGCTCCGATGCTGCACCGGGCGGCCGGGCCCCGCTACTTCAGTTCTGTCATCTCCCGTACGTCGCAGTCCGTGAAGGACGGGCCGCTCGTGCACATCCCGGCGAGCCGCTCGGCCATCTTCACCGTCTCCGGGGCGTCGCTGTTGCGCTGCGCGTCCTCGGCCGACGCGAACTCCATCAGCACGAAGAAGCGGCGGGGGCTACCCCGGTCCTGAAGGACGAGGCGGTGCGTGGGGCCGCCCTCGCGGCCCTTCGCCTGCTGTTCTTCCTGCTCGACCAAGGCCCGCATCTCGTCGATGCGGTCGGTCTCGAACTCAATCATCTGGACGAATTTCATACGTCCAAGCAAGCACGGGGTGTGGCCCGCGGCAATCCGCCGCGGGCCACACCCCGTATGGGAACTCCTGCGACCGACGCCGTCAGGCCTCGATGCTGTCCTTCGGAGTCTCATCGGCCGCCTTCTCCGCGGCCGCCTTCTCGGCCTGCTTCCTGGAGGCGAAGAGGCTGGTGATCGTCGTGATGACCAGGACACCGCAGATGACGCCGAGCGAGACCGGGATGGAGATCTCGGGGACGTGCACGCCGTTCTCGTGCAGTGCGTGAAGGACCAGCTTCACGCCGATGAAGCCCAGGATGACCGACAGGCCGTAGCTGAGGTGGACCAGCTTCTTGAGCAGTCCGCCGATGAGGAAGTACAGCTGGCGCAGACCCATCAGGGCGAAGGCGTTCGCCGTGAAGACGATGTACGGGTCCTGGGTGAGGCCGAAGATCGCGGGGATCGAGTCCATGGCGAAGAGCACATCGGTGGTGCCGATGGCGAGCATGACGACCATGAGGGGCGTCATGATCTTCTTGCCGTTCTTCTTGATGAACAGCTTGGTGCCGTGGTACTGGTCGGCGACGCCGAACTTCCTCTCGGCGGCCTTCAGGAGACGGTTCTCCTCGAAGTCCTCCTCCTCGTCGTCCGAGCGCGCCTCCTGGATGAGCTTCCAGGCGGTGTAGATCAGGAACGCGCCGAAGATGTAGAAGACCCAGGAGAAGTTGGCGATGACCGCGGCACCGGCGGCGATGAAGATCGCTCGCAGGACGAGCGCGATCAGCACGCCGAAGAGCAGCACCCGCTGCTGGAGATGGGTGGGCACCGAGAACTTCGCCATGATCAGGATGAAGACGAAGAGGTTGTCGACGCTGAGCGACTTCTCGGTGATGAAGCCCGCGAAGAACTCGCCGGACGCCTGGCCGCCGCCCCAGATCAGCAGGCCCACTCCGAAGAGCGCGGCCAGCACGATCCAGACGACCGTCCAGATTCCGGCTTCCTTGATCGACACGTCATGCGGCTTGCGGCCGATGAAGAAGTCGACCGCGATCAGGGCACACAGACCAAGAATGGTCAGTACCCACAGGGTCATTGAAACGTCCACTGCGCCTCCGGCGTCGTACGGCTACTGATCAGCGTCGTCGCTGCCGGAGGTCTCTTCCACCCGAGGCGGCTCACCGCCCCGCGGGCCGACGCCCCGGGACCGATGGCGGTCCGTATTGACGGGTACGTCGCGTTCGGGAGTACTCCCCTCCGCTGCAAGAAGAGTACGCGAAACACCAAGACTTAGTAAAGTAGATGGCAAACAAGAGCCAAAAGCCCAGGTCAGCGGAGGCCAAAAGTCGCTTTACCGGTAGCCGGCCGAGGTCAGCGGCCGCCCGTGCGCCGGGCGCGCGCGACCTGGTCCAGGACCTGCTGGAGCACCCGGCTGCCGGGCGGTGCCATCGGCGGCTCGTACGTCCACGCGTGGCCGACCCAGGGGTCGGCGAGGTGGTCGTCGGCCACCGGGGTCAGGCGCAGGAGCGCGCGCCAGAGCGGGTCGAGCAGCGGGCCGTACTCGGCGGCGTCCTCACGGTCGGCGACCATCATCAGGTGCACGCCGACCGCCGGGCCCTCGTCCGCGAGATAGCGGAGCTGGGTGACGGCGCGGTCGTCGAAGCCGTGCGGGAAGTCGTTGACGATCAGGAGCTGCTCGGCGGTGTCCAGGTCCGGCGGCAGCGCGTCGGCGGCGCCCGCACGGATCGCCATCTGGACCAGGTCCACGCGCTGGGTGAGCTTGGCCAGTACGGCGGAGACCCCTGCCGCGCCGGCGGCCGGAGCCTCGTTCAGCACACCCGCCGTCACCAGCGGGGAGAGCGCACCGGCCGCGGAGCCCGCCGCGTCGATGACGTGCACGGTGAACTCGCCCGCGGGGTACACCGCGAGCAGCCGCGCGGCGTGCGCGACCGCGCTGTCCATGGCGAGGCGGCGCAGCTCGTCCGTGTCGGCCAGGGAGTCGGTGCCCGACGAGCGGCCGCTGTCGATCCACAGGCCGCGCTCCAGGGGCAGCCTGACCAGCATCGGGATGTGCAGATCGGGGCGCTCGGGCAGATGGAGGTCGCCCAGGCGCACGGCCATGGGGATTTCCATGGGGGTGCGGTACGCATGCCAGACGGGGCTGTCCCAGCCCGCGTACGCCATGGGCAGGGCGGGCTCGACGACCTCGGACTCGGCGGCGAGCTGGCCCAGGTCGCGGTCGAGGGCAGCCCTCGCCCGGTCGACGAGGAGGCCGTGCTTGGCGCGGGCGGCCTCGCGCGCGACGTCCCCGGTGTTGCCGATACGGCTGCGCGGGTCGGAGAGGACCTTGTCGAGCTCCTGGTCCATGCGCGACTCGGCGAAGTCGACGGCGCTCCGGTACGCCGCCGTGCTGCGGGCGAGGTCCTCGAACATGCCCCACACCTGGTTGTAGAGGCGCTCCTCCATGGACCAGCCGGTCGCGTCGCCCGCCACGGGCTGGGCGGGCTTGCCCGGTTCGGCCGGGGCCGCGACCGGCGGGGGCGTCGGCGGTGCGCTGGTCTGGCGACTGGGGTGGGTGTAGTTGACCGGGCCGCCCGTGGCACCCGTGGTGGCGCTCGCGTCGCCCGGCTGGTGCGGCGCCGGGACGGGCTGGGGGGCAGCGGTGCTGTCCGGGCCCGGCGCTCCCGGGCCGGGGGCGGCGGTCTGCCCCGTTGTCCGCACGCGGGCGTCGTCCGAGGAGCGGGGCGGCGGCGCGGCCACCGAGCGGGCCAGGCCCTGGGCCACCGCTTCGTTGATCGAGCCCGCCAGTTCACGGGCCTGCGGCAGGCCCTGGTCGGTGAGCATGTCGGCGAGACCGCCCGCGTACCCCTGACCGACGGCGCGCACCTTCCAGGCGTCCTGCCTGCGGTAGAGCTCCAGGGCGACGACGGCGGACTCGGCGTCCAGGTCGGTGATGGTGTAGCTGGCGACCTCGGAGCCGTCGAGGCCGGTGACGGCGACGAAGGGGGCCGCGAGGGAGCCGAAGCTGACCGGTCCGCCGACGCCGACGGGCAGCGCGAGGAGGACGTTGACCCGGTGCACCGCGTCCGGCACGGCGCCGAGGTCCACCGCGAGACGGTGGTCGGCGGCGGCCTGCCGGGGCACTTCGAGCCCCGGCAGCGTCGGCGACCCGGGATGGGCCACCCAGTCCGTGCCGCGCACCTTGCCCTGGTCGTCGCTGAGCGTGACCCCCGCCACGATCGGCTTGCCGACCGAGACCCTGATCTCCAGACGGGTCTCGGGAAGCGGGTGGTTCTGCCCCCGGACCAGCTCGGCCGTCATCGCCTTCGTCCCCCTCGTGCCCTCAGTACTTACTGGTGCCGCGTGGCTAGAGCTGCGGCAGGATCGACGGCATCAGGTCCTGGAACGTGCGGCCGTTGGCGGGATTGCCGATGGCCGTCATCTGCCAGCCCGCGCCGGCGCGGTGGACCTTCGCCATGATCTGCGCGGTGTACTGACCGCCGCCGTCGAGCGTGTACCGGGCGAGCTCCTGGCCGTTGGTCTCGTCGACCAGGCGGCAGAACGCGTTCTGCACTTCCTGGAACGTCTGGCCCGTGAAGGAGTTGACCGTGAAGACGATCTGGTCGATGTGGACCGGGATCCGCTGCAGGTCGACAAGGATCGCCTCGTCGTCGCCGCCCTGGCCGACACCGCCGACGAGGTTGTCACCGGTGTGCCGCACGGAACCGTCGTCACTGACGAGGTGACGGAAGAACACGACGTCCACCGGCTGCTTGTCGGCGAACAGGACCGCCGAGGCGTCCAGGTCGACCTCACGCGTGCGCGTGCCGAACAGGCCGCGCCTGGGGGCCGCTTGCCAGCCGAGCCCCATGCGCACCGCGGTCAGGGCGCCCCCGTCGTCCTTCTGCAGGCTGATGGCCTGACCCTTGGTCATGTTGACCGTCACGCGCTGTCCCCTCTCGAACTGCCTGGGCAACCGCCGGTCTGTGCGGTTGCCCAGCACCCTATGCAGAGGCACTGACCGTGCCGTACCGCGGACAGCACTTTGTGTCGGTCTTGCAACACACCAGGCAGTACGCCTACGCCTGCCCCGCCTCCCTCATCTGCCTGAGCTCCTTCTTCATCTCTGACACCTCGTCACGCAGCCGTGCGGCGATCTCGAACTGGAGGTCGCCGGCGGCGGCACGCATGCGGGCCGTCATCTCCTCGATCTGCTCGGCCAGTTCGGCCGCGGGACGGTCCGTGGGCACCTTCTCGGCGGCCTTGCCCTTGGCCGCCTTGCCCGCCTTCCCGCCGAGCGCCGGCACCGGCGCCTTGGCGGCCGTCCCCGCGTCGGCCTTCGCCTTGCGGTAGTCGGTGCCGAGGAGCTGCTCCGTGTCGACCTCCTCGCGCGCGATCGCCGACACGATGTCGTTGATCTTCTTGCGCAGCGGCTGCGGGTCGATCCCCTTCTCCTTGTTGTACGCGATCTGCTTCTCGCGGCGGCGGTTCGTCTCCTCGATGGCCTGCTCCATCGCGGGGGTGACCTTGTCCGCGTACATATGGACCTGGCCGGAGACGTTTCGGGCGGCGCGGCCGATGGTCTGGATCAGTGAGGTGCCGGAGCGCAGGAAGCCCTGCTTGTCGGCGTCGAGGATCGACACCAGGGAGACCTCGGGCAGGTCGAGTCCCTCGCGCAGGAGGTTGATGCCGACCAGGACGTCGTACTCACCGGCGCGCAGTTCGCGCAGGAGCTCGACGCGTCGCAGGGTGTCGACGTCGCTGTGCAGATAGCGGACCTGGATGCCCAGTTCCAGGAAGTAGTCGGTGAGGTCCTCGGCCATCTTCTTGGTGAGCGTGGTGACCAGGACGCGCTCGTCCTTCTCGGTGCGGGTGCGGATCTCGTGCACCAGGTCGTCGATCTGGCCCTCGGTGGGCTTGACCACGACCTCCGGGTCGATGAGGCCGGTGGGGCGGATGATCTGCTCGACGAAGCCGTCGCCGCGCGAGAGCTCGTACTTCCCGGGAGTCGCCGAGAGGTAGACGGTCTGGCCGATGCGGCCGAGGAACTCCTCCCACTTCAGCGGGCGGTTGTCCAGCGCGGACGGCAGGCGGAAGCCGTGGTCCACCAGGGTCCGCTTGCGTGAGGCGTCGCCCTCGTACATCGCGCCGATCTGCGGGACCGTGACGTGCGACTCGTCGATGACGAGGAGGAAGTCCTCGGGGAAGTAGTCGATGAGGGTGTTCGGCGCGGAGCCGGGCTCGCGGTCGTCGAAGTGCATCGAGTAGTTCTCGATGCCGGAGCAGGAGCCGATCTGGCGGAGCATCTCCAGGTCGTACGTCGTGCGCATGCGCAGGCGCTGGGCCTCCAGCATCTTGCCCTGCTTCTCCAGCTCGGTCAGGCGCTCGGCGAGCTCCTTCTCGATGCCGTTGACCGCCTTCTCCATGCGCTCCGGGCCCGCCACGTAGTGCGAGGCCGGGAACACGTACAGGTGGTCGTCGTCGCTGATGACCTCGCCGGTGAGGGGGTGCAGCGTGGAGAGTGCCTCGATCTCGTCGCCGAACATCTCGATGCGGACGGCCAGCTCTTCGTAGACCGGGAAGATCTCGATGGTGTCGCCGCGGACCCGGAAGGTGCCGCGCGCGAAGGCCACGTCGTTGCGGGTGTACTGGATGTCGACGAAGCGGCGCAGGAGCTGGTCGCGGTCGATCTCGTCGCCGACCTTGAGCGGCACCATGCGGTCGACGTATTCCTGCGGGGTGCCGAGGCCGTAGATGCAGGAGACGGAGGCGACCACGATCACGTCACGCCGGGTGAGCAGCGAGTTCGTCGCGGAGTGGCGCAGGCGCTCGACTTCCTCGTTGATCGAGGAGTCCTTCTCGATGTACGTGTCCGACTGCGGGACGTACGCCTCGGGCTGGTAGTAGTCGTAGTACGAGACGAAGTACTCCACCGCGTTGTTCGGCAGGAGCTCTCGGAACTCGTTGGCCAGCTGGGCGGCGAGCGTCTTGTTCGGCGCCATCACGAGGGTGGGGCGCTGGAGCTTCTCGATCATCCACGCGGTGGTGGCCGACTTGCCGGTGCCGGTCGCGCCGAGCAGGACGACGTCCTTCTCACCTGCGTTGATGCGCCGCTCCAGGTCGGCGATGGCCGCCGGCTGGTCGCCGCTTGGCGTGTAGTCACTGACGACCTCGAAAGGTGCCACCGTGCGTTCGATCTTGGATACGGGCCGCATGGAACCCACCGTACGACCCCGCACTGACAACGGGGTCGGATCACCAGCTCTGCGGGGTCTTGGAGCCGGGTCGCTGCGAGGGCTTGCGGCCCGTCCGCGGGGCGTGCCGGTCGCCTGAGCGCGGCACGGGGTAGGGGGCGTGCTGCCGCTGTGCGGCGTTCTGGAGGTCGGCCTTGCCCATCACCATCAGCGGGTCGAACATCACGATCACCCCCGCCAGGAGCAGGAAGGCGAGCGGGCCGATCATCATGGGCGCGAGCAGTTCGGCGGGCGAGTCCCCCGTGGCCGGCGCCGCGGACGAGCCGTGCAGATGGACGCGGAGGGCGGCCATCCCCGTGTAGTGCATGCCGCTGACGGCGAGCCCCATGACGAGGCTCGCACCCAGGCTCCAGAGGAAACCTCTGACCTGCGCGGCGGCCCACAGGGCCGCGCTGGCGGCGACGACGGCGATCACGACGGACGCGGAGACGGTGAGGGTGTTGTACTCCAGCGTCCCGCGCAGACGCATACCGGCCATTCCCAGATAGTGCATCGAGGCGACGCCCAGACCGGTGATCGTGCCCCCGGTGAACAGCGCCGTCCCGGTCGCACCGCGGTAGCCCACGATGAAGATCCCGATGCCGACCATGACGATGGCGACGGCGAGACTCGCGAACGTCAGCGCCTTGTCGTAATGGATCGGGGCTTCCTCAACGGTGAAGCCCATCATCGCGATGAAGTGCATGGTCCAGATGCCGGACCCGATCGCCGCCGACCCGAGGGCGAGCCAGCCGGGCCGCCAGGAGTGTGCGACGAGCAGCGACCTGGTGGTGCAGCGCAGGCCGAGCGCTCCGCCGAGACACGCCATGAGGTACGCCGCTACCGGCGTGACAAGTCCATAGCTGAAACCGTCGACCGTGCCCTGCATGAGCGGTAGCCCTTCCGCCTATTTGTCCAAATGCCCGGGATTGCACCCAAGTGACCCCAGTCGCCCGTGCACTGACAGGCCATGGGCTGACGCAGAGAGTAAAGCTCACTCCGGAACTTGCGAACGATTTTCCGGGAAAGAAACCCGGCTGTCTCCGTTCAACCTGTGGCCATCCTGCACCTGTCTCGCGTTGGCCGTGAACTGTCACTCTCATCCGGTCCGTGCCCGCATAGCGCGAGGAGTCACCGTTGTACGCACGCGTTGCCGCTGCCACCACCGCCGCTCTTCTTGGAGCCGGTGCACTCGTCCTCCCTTCCGCCACCGCTCAGGCCGCCGACCAGAAGTCGGCGCCGACGTCCGCCCGGACGCCCGCACAGACGCCCGCACAGACGCCCGCCTCGTACGACAGACCGCTGGTCGTCGCACACCGGGGCGCATCCGCCTACGCGCCCGAGAACACTTTCGCAGCCATCGACAAGGCGGCTGACATGGGGTTCCGCTGGGTCGAGAACGACGTCCAGCGCACCAAGGACGGCGAGCTCGTGATCGTGCACGACGACACCCTGACGCGGACCACGAACGTCGAGCAGGTCTTCCCCGGCCGCGCGCCCTGGAAGGTCAAGGACTTCACCGCGGCGGAGATCGCCAGGCTGGACGCGGGCAGCTGGTTCAGCCCGAAGTACGCGGGCCAGCGGGTGCCGACGCTGAAGCAGTACATGAACCGCGTCTCGCGCAACCACCAGAGCCTGGTCTTCGAGTTCAAGAAGCCCGAGCTGTACCCGGGCATCGAGAAGCAGGGCCTCGCCGTCCTGCGCAAGACGGGCTGGCTGGACAAGCACCACGTCAAGAGCAAGCTCGTCATCCAGAGCTTCAGCGCGGACAGCGTCAAGGAGGTCCACAAGCTGCGGCCCGACGTCAAGACCGGCTTCCTCGGCACGCCCGCGGTCGCCGATCTGCCCAAGTACGCGAAGTTCGCCGACCAGATCAACTCGACGCACGGCTCCGTCTCGCGTGAGTACGTCGCCGCGATCCACGCGACCAAGGGGCCGCACCGCAAGCGCCTGGAGATCTTCACGTGGACCGTGAACGACGCGGCGACCGCGCGGAAGGTGGCGGGCTTCCGGGTGGACGGCATCATCACGAACACGCCCGACGTCGTGCGCAAGGCCATCTCCGGCTAGGCCCGCGCAGGTCCGGTCGGCCTCGTTGTCAGTGCCCGGTCGTACGGTGGTCCACATGAACGCCGAGGGGCAGCAGGAGCGGGGCCGGCCGGGCACTGACGACGAGATCGGCCGGCGGCAGGTGGTGTGGGCCGTCGTCGCGAGCGACATCGGCCCGCTGCTGCTCGCCGCGACCGACGAAGGCCTGGTCAGCGTCGCCTTCCACGCCACGGACGAGGTGCGCGACAAGACGATCGAGCGGCTCGGCTCCCGGCTGGGGGCCGAGCCGGTCGAGGCACCCGGGTCCCCCCTGCTCGCCGAGCCCATACGCCAGCTCGCGGCCTACTTCGCGGGCGAGCGGCACGACTTCGAGCTGCCGCTCGACTGGTCGCTGATCTCCGGGTTCAACCGCCAGGTCCTGCGCGAGCTGACCACCGTTCCGTACGGCGCGGTCGTGGGGTACGGGGACCTGGCCCGCCGGGTCGGCCAGGCCGGCGCGGCGCAGGCGGTCGGCATGGCGATGGGCGCCAATCCGCTGCCGGTCGTGGTGCCGTGCCACCGGGTGGTCGAGCGGGACGGCGGCATCGGCGGATTCGGCGGCGGCGTCGAGACCAAGCGGCAGCTTCTCGCGCTGGAAGGGGTGCTGCCCGAGCCGCTCTTCTGACGCTCCCGCCTCCGCCCGGGCGCTTCTCCGGCGCCCTCCGGCGGGCTCCGCGCTGCTCACCGACTCCGTGCCGCAGCCCGCCCGGGCCGCCGTGCAGGGCCTCTCGGACCTGACCATGAACACGGCGGCGGGCATCGGCGGCGCGGCGGCCGGCCTGATCGTCGCGCGGGCGAGCTACGGCTGGCTCAACTTCATCGGGGTGTGCGTACTGCTGCCGATGGCGGCGCTGGCGCTCCGCAGGGCGGTCACGAAGGCCTGACCCGCGGGGTGCGCGACACGTGTCGGGTGGTCAGGCGAGCGTGATGTGGTACGCCTTGCGCAGCGTCTCGTGCACGGTCCACGTCGTACGGTCGCCCTCGCGCAGGACGGCCGCGTCGCCGGGGCCGATCTCGATCACGTCGCCGCCCTCGACCTCGATCGTGGCGCGGCCGCTGACGACCACGAAGAGCTCGTTCGCCTCCGTATCGGTGACCACACCGGGCGTGATCTGCCAGATGCCGCGCAGCTGCTTGCCGTCGGCCGACTCCCACAGAACCTTGCCGGTGACCTCCGGGGTGCCGGACACGATCTGCTCGGGGTCGAGAGGCTCGGCCTCCAGGTCGACATCCGGAATGTGCACGGCAAAGGACGCAACGGCCTGATCATTCGTGGTCATGGCCGGTCACCCTAGCCGGGCGCGGCGGGGCGCCCTTACCGGGGTGGTCTGGGACAAGCCCTGACGGCGGGGCGGCCGGGGCCCCTCTCAACTACCTCTCCTCCTCCGCGCCCGCCCCCTCTTCCTCCGTCCTCTCCTCTCCGTAGTGCCGCGCCTCGAATATGTTCCCGTCCGGGTCGCGGAAGTAGAAGCTACGGCGGGCCTTGCCGCGGGCGCCGAACGCGTCGTGCCCGATGTCCGACACCGGCGTGCCGTGCTCCTCCAAGCGGGCGCGCAACGCCTCGAAGCCGGCTTCCGTCAGGGCGAGGCAGACGTGGTTGACCGGGTGGCCCGCGCTCTTGTCGGCGTCAGGGACGACGTTCATGCGCTCGGCGAGCGTGAGCGGGGCGAGGTCGAAGATGGTCTCTTCGTTGAGCCGGACGGAGGGGAAGGAGACCTTGCCCGCCGTGTACTCGGCGACGCGCAGGGGTTCGAGGCCCAGCACCTTCTCGTAGAAGCCGGCGGCCGCCGCGGGATCGCTCACCCACAGGACGACGTGGTCGAGACGTGTCGTGTTGTCCGTCATGCCCCCCAGGCTGCTGGCCGGTCCCCGGCGTCGCAAGGGTTTGGCAGGGCGCGCCGGTCGCCAGGGATGAGGGGAGACCCGACAGGCAGGAGGCAGGCCCGTGTTGGTGGTGTCCGACGAGGTACAGGCGGCTGTGGCGGACCGGCGGCCGGTCGTCGCCCTGGAGTCCACGATCATCGCGCACGGGCTGCCGCGCCCGCGGAATCTGCAGGTCGCGCGTGAGCTCGAAGAGGTCGTACGCGCGGAGGGCGCGGTCCCCGCGACGATCGCCGTACTGGACGGGCGGCCTCATGTCGGCCTGGACAAGCAGCAGTTGGAACGGGTCGCGAACGAGGACGGCATCCGCAAGCTGGGCCACCGGGATCTGGCGCTCGCGGTCGCGGCGGGCGCGAGCGGGGCGACGACGGTGTCCGCGACGGCGCTGCTCGCCGCACGGGCGGGCGTACGAGTGTTCGCCACGGGTGGCCTCGGCGGGGTGCACCGGGAGTGGACGGTGACCCAGGACGAGTCCGCCGACCTGGGGTTGCTCGCCCGGACGCGCATCACGGTGGTCTGCGCCGGGGTGAAGTCGATCCTGGACGTGGCGGCGACACTGCAGCGTCTGGAGACGCTGGGCGTGGCGGTGGCCGGGTACGGGACGGACCGCTTCCCCGGCTTCTACCTCACCGACTCCGGGCATCCGGTGGACTGGACGCTGCGGACGCCCGCGGAGGTCGCGGCGGTGATGCGGGCCCAGGACGCGGTCGGCGGCCCGGAGTCCGCGCTGCTCGTGACGAACCCCGTACCGGAGGCCGAGCAACTCGACCCCGCGCTCCACGCGCGCGTGCTCGCCGAGGCGTTGGAGGCGTGCGCCGAGCAAGGCATCACCGGCCAGGCGGTCACCCCGTTCCTCCTGGACCAACTGGTCCACCGCACGAACGGCGCCTCCCTGAGCGCCAATCTCGCGGCGGTACGGGGCAATGTGCGGCTTGCGGGGCGGATTGCGGCGGCTTGGGTGGGGCGGTGAGGGGTGGGGCGGTGAGGGGTGGGTGGGGTGTGAGGGCTGGGCGGGGTGGGCTTGGTGGGGTGGTGAGGGTTCGGTGGGGTCGGTGGTGTGTCTTGGTGGGGCCGCGCGGAGATCTCGGGGGCAGCGGGGGGCGGCGGTGATGCCGGGGTGGGGCGGTGGCGGTGCGGCCGGGCGAGGTGAAGACGTCGCGGCGGGGCCGCGCGGAACCCTCGGGGCATCAGGGTGATGCGGCGGTGATGTCGCGGCGGGGTGAGGCGGTGGCGGTGCAGCCAGGCGAGGCGGAGCCCTCGGGGCAGGGCGCGATGGCGCCGCGGTGGGGCGAGGCGGAGGCCTCGGGGCAGCAAGGTGGTGCGGCGGTGATGTCGCGGCGGGGTGAGGTGGTGGCGTCGGGGCGGGACCAAGCGGAGCCCTCGGGGCAGGGCGAGGCCGTGGCGCCGCGGCGGGGTGAGGTGGAGCCCTCGCGGCAAGGCGAGGCCGTGGCGTCTCGGCGGGGTGAGGCGGAGCCCTCGCGGCAAGGCGAGGCGGTGGCGGTGCAGCGAGATGAGGTGGAGACCTCGCTGGACGGCGAGGCGGTGGCGTCGGGGCGGGGTGGGGCGTTGCTGGTGGTCGGGGATGTCGTCACGGACATCGTTGCGCGGCACGGTGCGCCGCTCGCTCCGGGTACGGACACGGCGGCGGCGATCCGTACGGTGCCGGGTGGTGCGGGCGCCAACGTGGCCTGTTGGGCGGCTTCTTGGGGATGCCGCGACGTGCGGTTCCTGGGGCGGGTGGGTGCGGACTCCGTGACGTGGCACGAGGAGGCGCTCACGCGCGCGGGGGTGCGCCCGCGTCTCGTCGTCGACCACGAGGCGCCTACGGGGACCGTGATCTGCCTGGTCGACGGGGGCGCCGGAGCCGGGGCCGAGCGGACGTTCCTGACGGACAGCGGCGCGTCACTGCGCCTGTCTGCCGCGGACTGGTCGCCGGCGCTCCTGGACGGCGTGGGGTGGCTGCACCTGTCGGGGTACTTGTTCTTCGCGGGGCCGAGCAGGGCGGTGGCCGAGACGGCGTTGGCGGCGGCACGCGCGCGTGGAGTGCCGGTAAGCGTGGATCCTGCGTCGGCGGGCTTCCTCGCGGAGCTTGGGGTGGAGCGGTTCCTTGCGGCGGTGGACGGAGTGGATGTGTTGCTGCCGAGTGAGGGGGAGGTTCGGGTGCTGGCGGGGGCGCCTGGGGTGGGGGCTGCGGGTGGCGTTTTGCTGGCGGAGGCCGCTGCGAAGTTGAGTCAGCAGTTCCCTGTGGTGGTGGTGAAGCGGGGCGCTGCGGGGGCCTTGGTGGCCCGGGACGGTGAGGTGCGGGCCGAGATCCCGGCTCAGCCTGCCGCCGCGCGGGACTCGACGGGGGCGGGCGACGCGTTCACGGGGGCGTTCCTTGCCGCGCGTCTTGGCGGCGGGGGGCTTTGCGAGGCTGCGGCGGAGGGGTGTCGGGCGGGGGCCAGGGCGGTCGAACTGGTGGGGGGTCGGCCGCTGCTGGCGTAGGGCGGGGCAGCGACCATCACGGTCTGAGCGGGGGCTACGGCGAGGGAACCTGCGAACCGTGCTCCGGTGGACACCCCGCCGCGACTCCTCGCGAGCGCTTCCGCCTGCGGGGGCGTGCCAACTGCGGCGCCGTCCGTCTTGAAGGCGGGACCGCGCCCGTATGTCCGTCCTCGCCAACACGGCTTACACGCCCCGCCACTTCTGCCAACGAGTCCCACGCACCGTGCTCCGGGCGGACACACCACCACGCCCCCTCGCCAGCGCTC